>JAJFGM010000142.1 GCA_021776145.1 Kiloniellaceae bacterium
TGTTTATTTGAAAATATTCGTTAGGAGCAATAAAAATCGTCAATATAGCGTATGATATTCTTTTGTCTTTTTACAGCAAAAAATTTGATATTTGGAGTACGGCTTAAGAAGCTGCACGAGTCTTCGGTCTTACGGCAGGCTTCGAACATGAGCGGAACCATGGCGAGGCAAATTAAGTCGCCCGCAGAACCGGTCGAGGCGGCTTGCTTGAACTCATTTGGCGCGGACAGATCGCCGCGATTAACACGCAAGGCGGTCGGGAAGAGCCATTGTCGTTCAAAGCGCTTGTCGCGGCGCGCGCCGCAAACGATACGATTTGCACGCAATCCTGTTGCTTGGCGGCGCGACTTCGTTGCGTGACGACCGCACGACCGTCGCTCGCGACCCTTTCTTGAAACTTATCCTGCGTCGAGTGAAGCGCATCGCTGATCGCCTCGAACAAAGGCTACAATGCACTAGCGACATTGGTGGGTTTCAGTAGTCGCTGGATTCTTTTCACGAGGTTGTGCCGAAGCGACGTCATAATGCGTTCCTAACAGGGCCGACGCCGACCCAAAAGTCGTCAAAATTCTGTCATAAAAGCTTCGGGTTTTGGAATTTCCTATAGTCCAACTCTAGCAAGAAATACCGAGCGGAGCTGTGGAACGTGCAAGGCATTAATCAACCGCACTCGTCCTCCGCGAACCCGGATTGCGGCCCCATCCAAGCGGCACGACTTCAGTCTGTCCAATGCGAGTTTTTTAGTGACCAATAGCCCTCGCTAAGCTTCCAGAAAGAGATTCAGGGATCGACGGAGGGTTGCGTCCATCCAGCGTCTTTCGCTAATATTTTCCCATGATGGATACAGTACCACGTAGGCTAGCTGCGATCCTGGCGGCCGATATCGCCGGCTACACTCGGCTCGTCGGCATGGATGAGGAAGCGACAATTACAGCCTTGCGTTCGCACCGAGCCCAGTTGTTAGACGGCCTCGTCGAGCGACATGGCGGTCGTGTGGCCAACACCGCTGGCGACAGTATCGTTATCGAGTTTCCCAGCGCGGTCGAAGCGATACGCTGCGCAATCGCGGTGCAACGGGGGATGGCGGCCCGCAACGACGGTGTCGCGCCGGAACGCAGAATCCAATTCCGCATCGGGATAAATGTCGGCGACGTTGTCGCCCAAGGCGACGACCTGTTGGGCGACGGCGTGAATATCGCCGCACGTCTCGAAGGCTTGTCGGCGCCGGGCGGTATAGTCCTGTCGGCCAACGCTTTTGAATATGCCGACGGCAAAATCGACGCCCAATTCAATGACGGCGGCGAACATGCGGTCAAGAACATCACCCGGCCTTTGCGAATATGGCGCTGGGCCGGTGACGGTGAGAACGTCGCGACGGCACCCGTAAAGAACGAAGAACTCCCGCGACATCCCGTCAAGCCCTCCATAGCCGTGCTGCCGTTCAACAACATGTCCGGCGACCCAGAACAGGAATATTTTGCCGATGGCATGACCGAGGACATCATTACGGATTTGTCCAAGGCTTCGGGCCTGCTCGTCATTGCCCGCAATTCCTCGTTTGCATACAAAGGGCGAAGCCCAGACGTCCGCCAGGTTTGTCGCGAGTTGGGCGTGGCCTTTGTCCTGGAAGGCAGTGTGCGAAGGGCCGGCGGTCGGATTCGGGTCAATGCCCAGCTCATTGCAGGGAGCGATGGTGGTCACATCTGGGCAGAACGTTACGATCACGATCTGGAAGACATTTTTGTTGTTCAGGACGAACTAACCCGTGAAATCGTCGCCGCGCTGCGGGTCAAACTGACCCCGATGGAAGAAAAGCGGCGGGAAAACCGACGCAAGGTCAATCCCGAAGCATACGACTACTTCTACCGCGGCCGGAGCCTGCTCCTGAGATTTAGCCCGCAAACAATGATTGAAAGTCGCCGAATGCTCGAGCGGGCGATCGAAATCGACCCACACATGGCGTCGGCTTACGCCGTCCTTGCCCTGCTTTCGAATGCCGAATATCTCAATCGTTGGAATAACGCGAACGACGACACCTTGGCCGAAGCATTGGCCCTGGCCGAACGAGCCTGCGAAATCGACAAAAACGATTCCTTTGGCTACGCCGCGTTGTGCATGTGTCACATTTGGCATCGCCAACTGGATGCCGCTGAAACTGCCGGCGAGCGCTGTCTTGAACTCGATTCCAATTCAGCCGTGGGATGTTCGGCCCTTGGTCAGGTCCTTGATTTCCGCGGCCGGCATGAACGCGCGTTGGAGCTGTTTCGACGGTCATTCAAGATGGACCCGCATTATGATATGGCGTTGATTCTGTTGGGCCGTGCTCAATTCGCCTTGGGTCGTGACGAAGAAGCCGAGAGCAGTTTCAGGCAACGCATTATCCGCAATCCGAACACGGACACCACCCGCGCCTATCTGGCCGCACTCTACGGTGCGACCGGACGCATCGATGAGGCGCGGCGCGTGTGGCAAGAATTGTTGGCGGTCAACCCGGATTTCGACCCCGAACGGATGCGCGTGACTCTCCCTTACGAGGTCCCGACCTGGTTTGATCGGTTTTATGGAGGCCTGGAGAAAGCCGGCTTGCCAGGCTGAAGGTCCGCTTCTAGGACAGACCCTGGGAGCCCTCCGCACGCCGAGGACCCCCGCCCGTCTTGGGGGAACCCCCTTCCCCCCCTCGGCTGGCCCGAGCAAGTCGGCTGTCGATCTGTGAAGCGGCCCCGGCCCGGTCCGCCCATTGCCCCGGAGCGCGACATCGGCCCATACCGATCGCTAAGAAGACATTGGGCGCTGACACGAAGATGAATTGCGTGGCCCGCGAAGGCCAAGGAAGAGGTTCCACACCTTCGGCAACGGCGCGGTCTCTGGTGAACCAGACTGGAATCGAAGGGCAAGCTCTCCCACGGCAACTCCGTTCAGTTGCTTCCAGTGTGCTTCCGGTAACGGGATCAAGACGGATCTATAATATATCACCCTATGATTTTAATGGTGAGCCCGACAGGATTCGAACCTGTGACCCGCTGATTAAAAGTTATCGAAAAAATTAATTAAAACAAAGCCGTTTGTCAGAATTCGCCCTCTGTTCCGCCCCATAATTATCAATGGGTTGGCAAGTCAGTGACAAACACTCGCTACCTCCTTCCCTGCCCGGATGGCCGCCTTGCCCCCGGCGACTTGTTTCGAGATCTTCGGCGGCGACTTCGCGCCGAAGGTTTCGGCGAAAAGCAAGACCTGCCCCTGACCCCTATGACCCTGACCCCTTGACCCCGACCCCTGGCTGTTCACGGCGTTAAGCGCCGGTCGGCGGGCTTTGGCAGCAGCAAAACTCTTGCCCTATGGCTAAGTTTTTGCTGACAACAATTTTGCCAGCGACTAAGTTAAGTATATCGGACAGGCACAAAACAGCGCCACGGCCCCTCCCAGAAGCACCGAGCGCGAAACAGCCAAATTCCGACAAGTCATGCCGCTCCCGGCGGTGTGAGAGGGGGCGGCACCTTCCGTCCAACCCAAAGGGGAAACAGCGAATGTCCTATCGGTATTGCTGTTTGTTCGTTTCCGTTGTCCGCTTCAAATGGAAAAGTCGCAGGGTCCATCCGCGGCTTGTCCCGGCATTCAACTAGAACGGTACACCCGGGCACAGGTTGCGCCCCCCCCCCTAAACATATCGAGGCCTCGAACGAGGATCGATAGCCCGCAACGTAAAAGGCCAGCCGCTGTGTCAACGGCACCTACCAACGTCAAGATGACCAGCGGTCTCGAGGGCGCCCCTTGCGAAAGCCAGCACGCACGCACCGCGGGGGCGGCCAATCCAGCGCGCAGAATGAGGAACGAAATCCTTGAACACGCGGAAGCCGCGCAGCTCTTGCGTTCGGAGTGCTGCTATTCTTCTAGCACTAGCTGCATTCATAAGAGAATGAATAAACACAAACATTTTCACCACCGAATGCCCGTGCGCCATACAAGACTACTCTGCAATTACGTTTGTTTGGAATAGCCAAATATTCAAGGATATTCATTCTTGAATCTGAATTAGTTGAACCTTCATTGTATGCAACAGCATATGGATTGACGCATTTCTTTTTCTCTTCAGGATCTCGAGAATTTTTGATGTTAAAATATCCCCCGTTCTGGAGATTAATCACGTCGTCAGACCGCAAAGCAAACCTTTGACCTTGCTGGACAACTGTTAAACTATCTGGAACAAGAAGTCGGCTGTCTGAAGATTGAAATGCCTTTTCTTTTTTTAAATTGTAGACAATCTGCAGGGCGCCCAAGGCGCAATCGTTATAGATTTTGCGTGCTTCGAGACGCAGGTTTTCATCCTCAAAGGACTCTAGGAAGTCTTGCTCACTCTTAGAGAATTCGAGTTCGCCTTGACCCTCTAAGATCTTGCCAAAAAGCCGGTTGATGCCGCCCTCGATTTCACCTCGAAATTTGCTGCTGGCGCCACTCGAGCAGACAACCGCGAGAGCGCGTACTTCTTCGGGCAGATCTCTGTCTTGGGCCTTCACGTCAATGATCGCCGCGAAAGCGGCGAGAGTAGCTATCACTGCTGTACAAATTGACTTAGCGCTCACCAATCTATCCCCCCGCAGCATTCAACAACTTAGCGCATCCTTTCCGTAAATTCAATTATCTGATGTGTCTACTATGGCTAGCGGGATCGCCCGGTGGTTTGCGGAGCCGAAACTCGTAGGGGCATGAGAGTGCGGACCACTATTCTCGTTCCGGCCTGCTCCGCGTCACTCCTTTGCTCTCTTTTACTAGCAGCGCTATACAACCCAGGAAGGTGACAGCCATGACTGACGAACAAGCGATCGAGACCTTGAAGACGCTGAAAGCGGCCTGCGGCCTCAAGCAGCGCCAGGTCGCGACGGTCTGCGGCGTCGGTGAGATCGCCGTCTCTAACTGGTTGCGCGGCGTGCGCAGCGTGCCGCAGTCGGCGATCAATGCTCTGCGCATGTTCCAGGCACTGCCGGCGAAGGCCCGCTCCGAGATCTTCGGCGACTTGTTGGCGGTGAAGGGCGTGGCTCGGTCGACAATGCCGTCGATATCGCAACACGCAACTGGCCAGGTCCGGCCGGGCACGAAGGAATGAAAAATGGGTCAGGACGATCAAACCGTAGCAAACGAGCCCAACGCCCCATCAGGCGGAAGGCGCGTAGTCGGCTCGATAGCCGCAACGGCCCCGCCTGTGACGATCCAGGCAACCGGCACAGTCACTTCGCTTGAAGATCTCCTTCGCCCAGTGCTTCGTGAAATGCCGCTTGATCGGCTGAAGCGATTGTCAGAAGGCGAGAACATTCTGGGTCCAGAATTCAAAGGGATCAGCGACGTCGGCCGGACCAACTTAGCCAAGCACTATTACGATATGCGCATGGCCGAAAAGAGGGCTTGGCCGGAGAGCTGGAAGATCGCCTTGGCGTTCATAGCTATAGCCATTGCCATTCTCGGAAGGTTTTTCCCGAGACCTTAGATCCCAAAAAAATGGCCCTGCCCCGTCGCGCGTAGCGGCAGGACCGGGCCATCTTGCGTTCTTCGGAGCGGCCGGAGCCGTACGGCACGCCGAGCGCAACGACCTTTTCAGCATAGAAAATGCTACCTCTGCATCAGCGCCTGGCCGATCAACTCCGGAATCTGCGGCACGACGGAATTGCCTATAGCTCTAAGGCGGTCCAGTTGGTGGGGTAGCCCATCAGCCATTCGACCCACTGCGGGTTCAGATGACCAGATTTCGCCGGCGACGTCGCGGCTTTGGCAACCATGCGCAAGGGAAGGTGCGAGTATGCCGAACGGTTCACCCGGGCGGCCCAACTCTCGAATCGCTCCGCCACACAGGCGTCCGATGCCGTCGGCGTTGGCCAGCGCCCTTGCATCGCCAGCGCCACAGCCCGGTCCAGAGTCAAATGGGCCTTTCCCTCTAGGGTCATATCGAGCGTTCGCGGACTGGTCCCGCCTTGACTCGCGATCGGGGTAGGCCACAACCCAGACGCGGTCCCGGATGTGAGGCGCACCAAGGGCGGCAGCCGGTATGCAGTGCCATTCCGCGTCATACCCGATCGAGGCCAGGTCCCCGAGTACGCGATCGAGCCCTCGACCAAGCAGGGCTGCAACGTTCTCCACAATGAGGATTCGCGGTCGAAGGTCGCAAAGCAGTCGAACGATCTCCGACCATAGACCGCTTCGGGCTCCCTCGATGCCAGCACGACGACCGACGTTCGAGATGTCCTGGCAGGGGAAACCTCCGCAGATAACGTCAACGGCAAGTCCGGCTGAGGCGAGCCGCTCACGGGTTAGACCGCGCACGTCGTCGTAAATCGGCACATTCGGCCAGCGCCGGCGCAATACTCGGCGCGGGAAAGGTGCGATCTCGCAAAAGGCAACGGTGCGAAAGCCGCCGGATCGCTCGAGGCCGATCGAAAATCCGCCGATCCCCGAAAAAAGATCGAGAACGCGGAGCCGTTGACCGTCAGGGTTTGTCGGTTTGGGTAAGACCACATGCGTCATCCTTGGTCGATGACGCTCCGCGGCGTTCCTGTTGGGCGTTCCGGACGCTCAGGATAGAGATGGACTTACAGCGCGGGCACTTGATCTCAAGCACCTCGAAGATGCCGCGCGCCAGCAGCCTGTTACACGAGCCGCAGCGAATTGACTCCATTCAGTTCCTGTTGGACGATCCGCCGTCCCTGCGGGGCAGGCGGGCCGGCCGCGTAAGGCCGGCGTTGGTCGGGCGAGTGCTATCTCGCGGTTCGGGCTGTTGGCGCAGCCCGGCCCCCGCCTTTCGGCTAGGTATGCGTTGATGGTCTCAGATCTGGATATCGTACGTTCGGCTGCCGTCCTAATAAGGCACCATGGAGATGCGGCGCCGATCGAAGCGGCGATCCGCGCCGATGATTTCCTGGATCAAGGAGATCTTATCGGCTTCGCACTTTGGAAACGGATACTGGCCGCAGTAAACGAGCTACAACATTCAGCCCCAACCGACGAAGATACGCGACACTAAATGTCCCGTCGCTCCCTCTCCCCCAAGGCCAGACTAGCCCGGCGGTTCGACGAACGGGTCGACGTCCCGGTCCCACCCCACGGCCTCGGCCGGCGGCTGAACGATATGCTGGCCTGGTGCGACGACAACTTCTCCGGCGATCAATGGGGCAACATCGGCAACTGTTCACGGCGTGAGCTCCGGCTGCACGCGTCGGGATCTTCGGTGACGACTTTCTCCAGAAGGGCGCCACAAATAGCAAGTCCCAATCCTGTCCTCGCAAGCCGGGAACGTTGGTCGTTGCTCGCTCAGTTGTACTAAGGTCGTCTCGCCAGCCTATAGGAGTCTACCCATGCCAGATAATTTTACGTGGTTCGATTTATTTACCTTGATCGCCCTGATCGCTGGGCCGGTTAGTGCCGTCATCATCGCCCGCCGTATGGAAGACCGCCGTGTTTAGCGAGTACGGCGGATGGATGTCTTCCGCACGTTGATGAGAACGCGACGTTCGAAGCTACACCCCGATCACGTTGGGGCGCTTAATCTCGTCGAGGTAGAATTCAAGGACGAGACTACCGTCATTACAGAATGGAGAAAATATTGGAAACATCTCGGCGTTGATCACCCGAAACGACCCGAAGAACAAGCCACAGACGCGTTGACGCGGGAGGAAAAGCAATTACGCCATAGTAAATACGACAATCGCATTGGCAAGGAGGGCGAAAAACTGTTGGCAACGCTTCTCCACGCAATCGCCAAGGTGCTGGATTTCAAGATTGAACAGTTGGAGATCTTCGAGGGTGGTTACTATCCGAAGGGCTGGGGCGACATCGAATTACAGCAAGATGCTATCCGTCGCTTTGTTGTCGGTCTGTACCTTGGAGAGTATGCGGTCCCGGTAGCGGTGACCGATTACACGACACCCCCATCCGATGTACCCGATAAAAAAAGGAACAACGAAGGCGACAATAACTAGAGACACGATGTCCCGCCGCTCCCTCGGCCCGAAGGCCCAACTAGCCCGGCGATTTCCCGAACGGGTCGACGTGCCGGTCCCGCCCCACTGCCTCGACCGGCGGCTTAACGATATGCTCGTCTGGTGCGACGACAACTTCGCCGGCGATCAATGGGACAATATCGGCGCCGCCTTCTTTTTCCAGCGCCGCGAACAGGCGCAGGCCTTCGAGGATGCTTGGCCCAAAGAGCGATGAGGCCTGCGGCCGGATTCCCCGATCTTCGAGCATGTCCAGACTCAGTGACTCAATCAGCCGGCGAAACTCCGGGCAGTCGCGCAGCAGCTCTCCGACCCAGGCCGGACCCATCCGGCTTGCGTTGCGGGCGAAGGCCCCCAGGTTGATCAGGCCGCAGCGCGCCGCGCGCAGGCGCTGGCGCTCGACCTCGGCCTCTTGGATGACGCGGTCCTCGGCCGCGTGTTTGAGCGCGACCGCGCTGTCGGTCAGTGCCCGCCCCTCGGCCAGGCCGCCGGCGCAGGCGGACAACAAAAAAGCCGCCCCCAGGGCGGCCAGCGCGAAGCGTAGGGTCTTGGCGTTCAACTCTCTCTCCTTTCAGGTTTAGGGTCTTGTGTGTTGCCGACGCCCTCGATCGACGACGGCCAGTCGAAGGTTTGCGGTTCCTGGCTGTCCCGCGCGGCGCGGATCCGCGCCGGCAGATTCGGCACCTTGTAGAGGACGATCAGCGTCACAACCGCCACGACCCAATAGAGATCATCGGCCGAAAGCGCGAGCTCCGGCGGCAGGCGCTCGTTGATCAACTTGGCGCCGCCGAGCACGAGTCCCGAAAAGGTCAACTTGTTCCACGGTGAGTTAAACGGGTTCAAAAGTCCCTCCCATGCTTGTTGTAGGCCTGGACGAATTTCCAGGCCCGGCCCTTGCCAGCAACGGTGTTGAAATGCGCCTTCCAATAGGCCGCCAGGCCCTCGATATCCT
>JAJFGM010000143.1 GCA_021776145.1 Kiloniellaceae bacterium
GGCGGTTTCGTCGCCCTGGAACGGGCGCTACGTCGGGCGACGGCGGCGGCGACCGAGGCCATTCCGTTGCGCCCCAACCGGGTGCACCCCTTGAGCCGCAAGGACTACAACAACAACGTCGGCCAGCATGCGCCTGAGATCCAATACGCTTTCGAGCCCGAGGCCGATTGGGTCGACGTCATCTCGGTCCACAAGGGCGGCCTGTTCGGCACCGACTACCGCATGCTGTTTCCCGGCGACGGCATCGACGGCATCAAGCGTTTCCTTCTGGACACCTTGGTCCAATTCGGCCGCCGCGGCCTGGCCTGTCAGCCGGCCATCGTCGGCGTCGGCCTTGGCGGCAACAAGGACACCGCGATGCGCCTGGGCAAGGAAGCGGCCTGCCTGCGTGTCGTCGGCGACCGCAACCCGGATCCGGAGATCGCCAAGCTGGAAGACGAGCTGAAGGAGCTCGGCAACTCCATCGGCCTCGGCCCCATGGGTTTCGTCGGCAGGTCGATGGTCGTCGACTGCCACATCGAGGTCGGCTTCACCCACACCGGCGGCATGCCGATGAGCGTGCACACTTTCTGCCTGTCGTCGCGCCGCGCCTGTGCCCGCATCCACGGCGACGGCCGCGTCGAGTACCGCACCGATCCGGAATGGTTCACCCCCTTTTACCGCCGCGAGGGTCTGCAATGAACGAGCGAAAAGAGCCCGCGACGACGGGCAAGCGCAACACCGTCAGGCTGCAAATGCCGGTCACCGACGCGGCCTTGAGCGAACTGCAACAGGGCGACGTCGTCTACCTCGACGGCGTCGTCTATACCGGCCGCGAGGGCGTCTACAAACGCTGCGTCGACGAGGGCGTGGCGCCGCCGGTCGATTTTGCCGCGCTGAGCAACGTCAACTTCCACTGCTCGCCGGCCGCCGCCGTGAAGCCGGACGGCAGCTATGACGTTGGCGCCGTGACCGCCACCGCCAGCTTCCGCTTCGCGCGCTGGATGGCACGCTGGTTCGAGATCTCGGGCGCCAAGGTCATCCTCGGCAAGGGCGGCATGTCGGAGGAGATTTACAAGGAGGTCTTCGTGCCGCGCGGCGCCCGCTACCTGACCACCGTCGGCTACGGCACCGGCGCCCTGCTCGGCCGCGGCATCAAGAAGACCCTGGGCGCCTATTGGATCGAGGAGCTGGGCCTGGCCCAGGCCCTGTGGGTCTTCGAGGTCGAAAAGTTCGGCCCCTTCCTCGTCGACAGCGGCGCCGACGGCTCCAGCCTCTTCGAGCAGTCGAACCGCGCCGTCAACGCGCGGATCGAGTCGCTCTACGCCGGCCTCAAACCGCCGGCCCTGGGCCGCTACGGCGAGACCAGCTCGCGCGAAGACGAGGTGATCTAGGGGCGCTGGCCCAACAAGGACCCTGGTTGCACGGCCGGAGACAAAAAGCCGGGCGTTCGCCGCGGACTCTTGTCACGCCACGATATTCCGAGCCTGTCCACAGCCGGGCCGGCCGGCCTCTTTTGTTCGACCCAACTTCCACGAGCGGTCTACACGATGCCTTGATATCACCACTACGTGCCCTATGCCTTTCATGCCTCGCTCAAGGGGTGTGATCAAAGACCGGCCCGCGATTTTGTCCAAGTTTGTCGGCTCGGCCTCGGTCGCGATCGCCAAATCATTGGTTGAATAACAGCGATTGCTGTAGAATCCAAAGCGAAGAGGCGGGCGTCTTGCCGAGCGGCGCGGTTTGGAGCGCTGGCCTGCGAGAACCGGACGAGTCTGACAGGTGGGTTTTTTTGCAATGAAATCTTTACCCATATTCTCGCTGCGACCGCCAAGCGTCGTGGTCAAGATCCTGGGACTCATCGTCCCCATTTCGGTTGTGTTCGCACTGATAGGTGGGTACGCCGGGATGCGCGTCGCGGAAGTCCGCGAGTCGATCCACGAGATCACCAGCACCCTAAGTCCACGCAGCAGGGCGGCATACGAGTTGGAGATCAACCTACTCGGCACGGGTCTGGCGGTGGTCAAGTATTTGCACCGTCCTGACAGCCGACACAGGCAGCGCATCGTCAAGGACAGCGCGGACTTCAATGCCTTTCTCGCGCAGTATCGAAGTTCTGCCACGACCGAGGCGGAGTTGGCGTTGGTCGAGAGGATTTCGCGCAGTTACGACGAGTTTCTGGCCGTCGGCGAGACTCTGGTCGCGGCTAAGGACAAACGTGAGGAGGCTTTTCATTCCATCATAGCGCTCATTCGCAGCATGGAAGAAAGCGTCGAGTCGGATCTGATCAGGAGTGGTGCCGCAAACGCGCCCGATGGGCGCGAGCAGCGGCGCCTCGAAGAGCAGCTGGAGAACGATCTGGAGGACCTGTTGCTTGCCGTAAACGGCTCCGCGGTCGGGTCCATCTCGAAACGGGAAGTTGGCGAACGGAAAGTTAAAATTGATGACTTCATCCATACACTCTCGGCGTTAGGACAGAACGAAAAAGCGGGCGCGGCGCTGGTTCGGCTGAAGGAGACCGGTAAGAAGCTCGACGCAGCCCTCGAGCAGGGCCTGACGACTGACGAAGTGATCGGCGAGAACTTTGGACGCCTGCTCGTGCTGCGTGACGAAATCGATCAACTGCTGGACGATGAAATCCAACAGCTGTCGAACGAGCAGTTGGCGCGCGCGCAAGAGCGCGCCGGTCTCTCGCTTGATGCTGGCGAGACCGCGATGTTGGTCGGTGGGATCGGCGCCGTGGCGGCGCTGGCACTGATCACCCTGGTCCTGGTCCGGCTTATCATCTATCCGGTTCGTCAGCTCGCGGAAGCGACGATCGAGTTCGGTCGCGGCGGTCTCATGCACAGGGCAAAAGTGAATTCGCGGGACGAATTCGGGGTGCTCAGCTCCGCCTTTAATGAGATGGCGGAACAGCTTCGGCAAGAGCGGGAAAAGCTGAAACATCTGATGGACAAGAGCGAGTCCAATCTTGCGAGGGCGCAGCAGCTTGCGCGGCTTGGCAACTGGGAAATCGATTTGAAGACTGGCGTGCTTAATTGGTCGGACGAGACCTTGCGGATTTTCGGAATTGAGCGGGCAGAGTTCGATGGAACTCTTGAGACCTTTCACCGCCTTGTTCATCCCGAAGACCTGAGTTTCGTGAAGCAAGTCAGGGAAACGTCAATCGAAGGGAAGAAACCTCACGCATGCGATTACCGCATCGCTCTGCCGGATGGCGATGAACGTAATCTGCATGAGGAACTGGCGCCGGAAATGGACGGGGCGGGCGAAGTGGTTTTCCTGCACGGCACCGTGCAGGACATGACCGAGCATAAGCACCTCGAAGACCAGTTGCGTCAGTCGCAGAAGATGGAGGTCGTCGGGCAATTGACCGGAGGTATCGCACACGACTTCAACAATCTACTCGCCGTGATTTCCGGCAACCTCGAATTAGCTGCCGAGCGCGTGGGCGAAGAATCGAACGCTCACGAGTTCATCAACAAAGGAATTCGGACAACAATCAAGGCGGCCGATCTGACGAAGAAGTTGTTGGCGTTCTCCCGTAAGCAGCCGCTATCCCCCATCCCCGCATCGGTCGATAAGTTGATCCAAGGCATGCTGGATCTCGTTCGGCGAGCCCTGGGCGAAACGATCGAGATCGAGTTCGTACATGACGCCGGCCTTTGGCTCACAGAAATCGACCCCCACCAATTGGAAAACGTAATCTTGAATGTGGCTATCAATTCGCGCGATGCGATGCCAGACGGCGGCAAACTGACGATCGAAGCATCCAACGCCAGGCTTACCGACGCATACGCGGCGACGCGGGCCGAGGTGGAACCTGGTCAGTACGTTCTCATAGCCATTTCCGATACCGGGTCGGGCATGCCGTCGGAGGTCCTCGAGCATGTTTTCGAACCGTTTTTCACGACAAAGGACGTCGGTAAAGGTACCGGGCTGGGCCTCAGCATGGTCTATGGCTTCGTGACGCA
>JAJFGM010000144.1 GCA_021776145.1 Kiloniellaceae bacterium
CATCGCGATGCAGCATCTGGGCGGTCTCGCCGGGTGCGATCTCGATGAGCTGGCCGGTGTTGAAGAGGTAGTCCTCGCAGTTGGGTAGCAGAAAATGGTCCGCCGCCTGGCACAACAGGGGTGAAAGCATCACCTCGAGAAAGGTCTTGGACTTGGCGGGGAGTCCGTCAATTCGGATGGTCGAATGCCCGTAGAATTTTACCATGCGTTCGTGCGACGGGTGGCGCAGACCCGGCGCCGTTGCCGAGACGATCCGGTCGAGATCGGCGTTGAGGCCGTCCAGCCGCTCCGCTGTCAAAGCGGCTTCCACCACCACCGCCCCGTCGCGTTTCAGCACTTCGCAAAGCTGGTTGGCGTTGACCGCGCCGCCAAGACGTTCGAGACTAGGTTTCATCAGATTCTCCAATCGGCAACAAGCCTGGACAAGCCACCTTTATCGACGCCTAACACTATAGGTGGCGGGTCAGGCGGCTGTCGACATCACCCGGCGGGACAACGCATGACCAGATTACAAACCAGAGACGGAGTTTCCGGCTGCTTGCCGCGGACTCGCACAGCGGTCCCAGGTCTCCTGGCCGCCATCATGATGACACTTGCCATTTCGACGGCTGCGGTCCATGCCGCCGCCATCGAGCTGCGGCAAGACGAGATCACCCTCGGCCGGGCAAAGCTGAACATTTCATCGGCCTTCGTCGACGAGATCGATTTTTCGCAGAGTCCCAAGGTGATCGTTTTCATACCTCTGAACTGGGCCATTTCCCCGAACTGGTCAAACGAAGTGGACATGCTGGGCAGCGTTGTTCTGGAGAAGGCCGATATTTCGAAGGGCGCAGAGGGGCAATTGCAGACCGCGGGAGAGGTGACCTTCCGGTCCCCTACCCAATGTCCCCTTGGCGGCCCCCTGCTGCCCGCGAACGCGGGTTACCAGGTCTGCGTGCCTATCGAATGGAGCCTGCTAAAATGCGGCGGCGGGCCGACCGGAACCGCCAAAGCGCAGCTGCAGGTAAACTTGAGTGTGGACTTTCTGGGCGCGGATAGCGCGAAATTCACCGACGTACCGGTAGGATTCGGCGTCAACCTCAAGGTCGTGGACCCCGGCATGTGCCCCTAACAGCGAGCGACACCGCCGATACCACGCGGACCTCCGCCAGACAGTATTAGCGGTCGAGATCTTTCAATTGCCGCCAAAGATCGCGGTCCATCTCGTATTTCACCAGTTCCAGGCCAAAGGCCTCGATGAAGCCCTTGACGCGCCGCATGCCGGTCCGTTCGGCGACACGCAAGGAGGCGTGATTCTCCGGCACCACCAGGGCGATCAGCCGCTCCAGCCCCAGGTGCTCGAAACCGTAGTCGCGGGCCGCCAGCGCACCTTCGCTGGCATAACCCCGCCCCCAGACCTCGCTGTCCAGCATATAGAGCAGCTCGGTCTGATCGTCGAGCTCGGGCAAAAGGCGCAGGCCGTGGTGACCGATCAACGCCCCGCTGTCCTTTTCAATGACGGCCCAGGGCCCATAGCCGGGCGCCTCGGTCCAGATCGCCACGAAGGTACGCACGAGGTCTTCGGCAATGGCCAGCGCCCGCTTGGCCCGCTCACGGCCGCCAGGCAGGAAGCGCACGACCTCGGGCTGGGCCAGGATGGCAGCATAATCTTCCGTGTCGCCCAGCTCGAAGGGCCGCAAGATCAGGCGGTCGGTGGTGACGATCTTGCTGTCCTTGGGCATTCGTTGGGTCCTCTTGATCGTGTTTTCATAGCATGTGAATCCGCACAAGGGGCTCCCACATGGCTATGCTGTCCGGCATCCACTTGAAGCGGACCTGGAACTGCGACTGGCTCATGTGGTCGAAGTGGTAGGCAAGCAGTCGCCGGGATTGACGAATAGGGAAGGCCGGCCACTGTCCGGATGATGCTTGACCCGGGCATGGATGGCATTGCCAAAGCGCTGGTGCGCTTCGTTCAGGCAAGTGGCGCTGCCGCCGGGCTCGCCGGCCGTAAAATTGTTGCGGACGTCGTTCATGACGTACACGGCGCGCAAATCGGCGATGTCGGCGCGCAATCCGCCGGCAGCAGGCCGCACGAGACATCCTCGCCGCTCAGTTCGGCACCTATGACCGTTGTCAGAAGCCTGGTTTCGAGTGTTCTCATGGGGGCAGTGTCGTCACGGGGACAGCATGTCGATGGGGGGCTCAGCCGTGTTGTTCCAGCCTACCAAATTTCCAGTCTAGGGCTGGTCGGGGAGGATTGGAACCGCCCAGCGTTTGCTATCCACTCCGTGGTTCCAACATAGGCTCAACAGGCTGCAGCAGTTCCAGATCGACTCGCTAAGCAGCGGCACCAATGGCCAGTCCGGGGTCTTCGCTCACAATTTGACGTCTCGCCGTTTCGCACCTAACAGGATCAGGCGCGATCATTCGTGCATTTCGACGCAAAAGAAATGACAGTATTGTTTCTATTTTTATAGTATTATAACAATAACTAATATGGTGATAAATATTAATTGAACAAAAAGAGAATATACTAAGAACAAAATATTACATTCATCTAATAAATATTCGCATTATTTCCTTATTAGTAGATAATTTGTCCACTTATTAAATCCGATAAGATCACACACGATGTGATCATGGGTTATGCTTCCGCGCGTTGGCGCGTCGAACCACAGGGGACATCGCGAAATCGCCCGGCGCATCGCACCCGGCGAGCGCCTCGCCCTGGTCGGCCATTCGGGCAGCGGCAAGAGCACCTGCGTCGCCCTGTTGCGGCGCTTCTGCAACCTGCGGGGCGGCGCCGTCCGCATCGACGGGCAGGACATTGCCGACGTCAGCCATGAAAACCTACGTTCGGCCATCGCCGCGGTGCCGCTAGGGCCTTCTTTAATCCGGAGGTGGCTGTCAAGCTCGGAACCCAATTTTTCCGCCTGTTGGATGTGCGCCCTGAGGGACCACGCTTCTTTGCGTGCTCGATGCTGTGATCGGCACATGATGGGATCGGGAAGAAGAGGCGGCGACAATCTGTGAAGCGTGTTCACTCCGAAGCGATCGGAGCGATGACATGCCCTATCGTTAGCATTTCACGTGCCAGGCCGACGCGGCGGAATAGGAGTCTGAATGGGCGGCTGGTCACGGGTGTCGACAACCGCCCCCGCGTAACGTGACGTCGCCCGGCTCTGGGTCGCCGACGTCACCTATCCCCCGATCTGGACCTACACCCCGATCTGGGCGGAATTCCTGGCGCCGGCCGCGGTGCTCGGGGTGCCGTCTCGCGACGGAACAGCGGTCGTACGAGGCGGTAGGGTTACGTGGCGGCGGGCCCTGAGAAGGAACGCGGCGGCGACTGTCGCCACAGGAGTCCAAATCAGAGCCCGCATGCTCTTCGGCTCGACTTGCCTAATAGCCCATATCGCCCATGCCGTCGCCCGCCTGCGACTGCGCGCCCGCCGTCTCTGACTTTTCGGCAACCATCGCCTCGGTCGTGATGAGCAGCCCCGCTATGGACGCGGCCCCCTGCAATGCAAGTCGAACAACCTTAGCCGGATCGATGATACCGGCCTTCACCATGTCGGTGTAGGTACCGGATTGGGCATCGAAACCGTAATTGGCGTCGGCCTTCTCCAACAGCTTGCCGACGACGATCGAGCCTTCGATACCGGCATTCTCGGCGATCAAACGGGTCGGGTAGGCAAGTGCTCGGCGGACGATATCGATACCGACCTGCTGGTCGGCGTTGCCCGCCTGCAGCTTCTCCAGCACCTTCGTGCCGCGGAGGAGAGCAACGCCGCCGCCAGCGACGATGCCTTCCGCGACCGCGGCGCGCGTGGCGTACATCGCATCCTCGACACGGTCCTTGCGCTCCTTGACTTCGACTTCCGTGGCGCCGCCGACGCGAATGATCGCAACGCCACCAGCCAGCTTCGCCAGTCGCTCCTGCATCTTCTCGCGATCGTAGTCTGAGGTCGTCTCCTCGATCTGCGCCCGGATCTGCGCAACGCGGCCCTGGATCTCCTTTTTCTTGCCCGCGCCGTCGATAATCGTTGTGTTGTCCTTGTCGATGTGGACCCGCTTGGCCCTGCCGAGCATGTCGAGCGTAACATTCTCAAGCTTGACGCCCAGGTCTTCGCTGAACACTTGGCCGCCGCTGAGGGTCGCGATGTCTTCGAGCATGGACTTGCGACGATCGCCGAAGCCCGGCGCCTTCACCGCCGCAACCTTGAGGCCGCCGCGCAGCTTGTTGACCACAAGCGTGGCAAGCGCCTCGCCCTCGACATCCTCGGCGACGATGAGAAGCGGTTTGCCGGTTTGCACAACCGCTTCCAGCAGGGGCAGCATCGCCTGGAGGCCGGAAAGCTTCTTTTCGTGCAGGAAGATGTAGGGCTCCTCCAGCTCGACGATCATCTTATCGGCGTTGGTGATGAAGTAAGGCGAGAGGTAGCCGCGGTCGAACTGCATGCCCTCAACGACTTCGAGCTCGCTCGCCATGCTTTTTGCCTCTTCGATCGTGATAACACCATCGTTGCCGACCTTCTGCATGGCTTCGGCTATCATCTGGCCGACCTCACTGTCACCGTTGGCCGAGATGCTGCCGACCTGGGCGATCTCCGCATTCGTCGAAACCTTTCTCGAACGCTTCTGGATGTCCTCGGTCACGGCCGCGACAGCCAGATCTACGCCGCGCCTGAGGTCCATCGGGTTCATCCCCGCGGCCACGGCCTTGGCGCCCTCGCGCACGATCGCCTGCGCCAGCACCGTCGCCGTGGTGGTGCCGTCGCCGGCGAGTTCGCTGGTCTTGGAGGCGACCTCCTTGACCATCTGCGCGCCCATGTTCTCGAACTTATCGGGAAGTTCGATATCTTTTGCGACCGTCACCCCGTCCTTGGTGATTCGCGGTGCGCCGTACGATTTGTCGAGCACAACGTTGCGGCCCTTGGGGCCGAGCGTCACGCCGACGGCGTTAGCCAGCGTATCGACGCCGCGCAGCATGCGCGCGCGGGCATCGGAGCCGAATTTTACGTCCTTGGCAGCCATGTCAATTGAGTCCTTTTTATGCGCCTTCGCGCAGGGTTCTAATTTTATGCGCCTTCGCGCAGGGTTCTGATTTTTATGCGCCTTCGCGCAGGGTTCTATGCGACTTTGCGCTTGGGTGCGGCGGCGCGGGCAACGACGCCCATGATGTCAGGCTCCTTCATGATGACGACATCTTCCCCATCGACTTTGATCTCGGTCCCCGACCATTTGCCATACAGCACGCGGTCGCCGACCCTGACGTCGAGCGGTTGAATGTTGCCGTCGTCCGAGCGGGCACCGGGGCCAACCGCGATAACCACGCCCTCGGTCGGCTTTTCTTGCGCCGTGTCGGGAATGAGGATGCCGCCGGCCGATTTGCTTTCCTGCTCGACACCGCGGATAAGGACGCGGTTATGTAACGGTCGGAATTTCATCGAATATCTCCTAGCATTGGATTTGATGGAGCGGGCCGTGCTTCCGGGCGATCGGTGGCCGTGTCCGCTGATATCGTGTGAGGAGGGGTTCGCGCTCCTGATGCCGGTGCCTTGACTGGGGTGAATATCCTCAATCGCCTGGTTCCTTGCAGCCGTCACCGACGATCACAGCCTGGAAACGTCAGCCACTTACGCGGCGGGGCCGCGTTATCCGATGTGGCCAGGCTTCGGCAATGCACCGATGAACTCACCGGCGGTGGGGACGATTTGGTGGGAAAGACAAGGGTCATGGCATCGCTCGTCGAGCGCCGGCATGTCGCGGTTCGGCGCAAAGATAGCCATGCTTGGTTCTGTGCAAAGCGCGCCGACTGTTTGGAATGGCGGCCCGGCTCACCCTGTTGCAATAAAAGTGGGTAATTTTCTTGACTAACTGCTCGAAGATATGGGTATTAATTTAAATATTACATCGGTCTGCGTTGTATTATTTGTGATGCGGCCTGTTTTTTTCTTTAAAGCGGCCGATCGGTCGAGCGAACCGCCGGTCGTACCCAGTGTATTCCGCAGGTGTCTGAGGATGGCGAGGCTATCGGGGAATATGAGCCCGGGTCCGGGTAGGACGCGCCATCATGGCAGACCGTGAAATCCCGTCCCGGCTATCCTGCCGCCACGGCATCCCGCACCAGGGCGGCGTTGAGATCGGCTGGGTCGATACTCACTGTCTGGAGAACGCCAGCGGCACCGGGAGTCCGGCAAATCCGGGTCCATGTCGACGTTCTTCTGGTTTTTAGGAACGAGAAAACGCCAGCGTTCTCTTCGCGCGACTCCACGCTGTTGGTCCAGCGATTGCCCGGTGATGTCAGGGTTCCGGCCAAGAGCACGGTCCTTGCCGTCCTTGACCGCCACGGTCTGGTCAAACGGGCGCGTCAAAGACGGCGCAACTAGGCCGAGGGAACGACTTTGTCTCAAACTCAGACACCCAACGATCTCTGGTGCACCGACTTAAAGGGCGAATTCAAGCTCGGCCATCAGGCTCGCAACCTGAAGGTGGTAGGTTCATTTCCTACCCCCGCATCCAAGTATAGCCAGCTGTCTCAAAGAGATAGCGGGCCTTTTGATTCTTGGTTATCCACTCATTCTCCGCTTGGCCTCCATATGGGTACCAACTGAAATCAAGAATGAGCCAAGGCCCAACTACATCAAATTTGAGCCAGCGCTTGTTCCCCGCCGATCAACAGGGTGTGCGTTCCGCCGTCCAGAGGGACGCGGGCGCGTCCTTCGGCACAGTCGAGACGCGAGCCATCGAGGAGAGCGTGCGAGATGTCGCGAGGACGATGCGAGGGCGTTTCGACGCGGATATCGTACTGGGTCGATCCCACTTTCACCGTGGCTTCAAACCCGGGCCACGCGGCAGGAAGGCAGGGATCAACGACAAGAAAAGCACCCTCGCGGCGGATGCCCAGAATGCCCTCGACACCGGCACGATACATCCAGCCGGCCGCGCCCGTGTACCAGGTCCATCCCCCGCGCCCGGCGTGAGGCGAGACAGAATAGACGTCGGCGGCGACGACGTAGGGCTCGACC
>JAJFGM010000145.1 GCA_021776145.1 Kiloniellaceae bacterium
CAGATCTGCACTTCAACGTTGGGTTTAATTGCTCGTGCGGCGTTCTTTCGCGCTGCGCAAGTTTCATGAATTAATCATAGTAAACGCATTAACCCTAACGGTAAGGTCCGGTTAATTTTGAATGAAAAATCGACTAATTCATGAATCGATTGATCTAATGCACTTTCTTAGTGCGCCCCTTGGTGTATGATTTCCACTCAACAATACGCAAGGGCGCAAGGAATGCGTGTAGCCGTGCCACGGCGGTAAGCATTCTCCCAATAGTCGCCCCGAAATGAGGTGCTGCGATCATGCGGGAAGTGACGACCGATCCGGAAGCCGGCGACGAGGCCAAACGACCAGCACCGCGGGGGCCGGTGCCCGACAGGCTGTCTACCGATGTTATGAATGGCGTCGCGCCCCTCGCTTCTAGCGACGACATTCCCCGATTGCCTGTGGGCGCTACGGCCGACCCAGCTGATACCGCGCTGTCCGCGACCGCGCGTGCGGTCAAGCCCGCGCTGGCTTCCGAAGAAGACCAAGCCACCGCGGCGGAAATCACGAACACATCGACGGACGGCGATTTCGGCCTCACGGTTCCGCTTGCCGCGCGGATGCCGGTTGCAGGGCAGCCCGACGCCGAGATTGGCGATTCGCCGCCGCTGCGGACCGACGCCGCGGCGGGCGTGGAGAACAGTGGTGCCGCTTTCGAGGCCTTTCAGCCCGGCGCGCTGATTTCCGGGCTCACGGCGAGCGAAACCCTCGCCGGCAGCGAACAGGGCCCAAGGGAGGCTCAGCCCGCCGGTGCCGCCAGTGCCGCCGATGCGGCCAATGCGGCAGGAACGACGCGGGCGGCCGATGTCGCGGGCGCTTTCCTCGGCACGCTTGGCGCCGGCCTGGAGGCTGCGCTTTCGGCTGTCCAGGCGCTGGTGCCGCTTGGCATGTGGCAGGTCGGCGCCGAGTTCGCCGCCTATATCGCCGAAGCCAAGACCGGGATCATGGCGAAGATCGGCGGTGCTCTTGCGTCCCTGAGCTTGAGCTCGACCGCAGCCGCCGCCGAGGCCGGCGCCACCGATGGCACGACCGATGACGGAACCGGCGGCGGCACAGGCGGCGGCGACTACGTTGTTGTCGATGCGATCTCATTGTCGGGTGACGGCGCGGGTCTTGTGCAGGCCCTCGCGGCGCTTGGCCTTGAACGCGGCGCCAGCTTCGGCGCCGTGGCCTCGGGGCTGTTGCCGGTCGCGTCGATCGAGGTCTTGCCAACCGTTGCCGACCTCAACTTCGCGCGCGCCGCTTATGCCGTATCCAGCGTCGGGTTGACGACCAGTCAGGGCGATGTGGCGATGAACGCCGATGACGCGCGCGCCAACTTTGGCGTCGACGGCACTGGGGTAACGGTCGGCGTTCTTTCGGACAGCTACAACAGCCTGGGGGGCGCGGCGGCAGATGTCGCCAGTGGCGACCTGCCCAGTGGAGTGGTGGTGCTCGACGAGTTGGATCCCGGCGGCAGCGACGAGGGCCGGGCGATGATGCAACTGGTGCATGACGTCGCGCCGGGCGCCGGGCTGGCATTTCACACCGCCCTGGAAGGTCAAGCCAGCTTCGCGCAAGGCATCGTCGACCTGCACAATTCTGGCGCCGAGGTCATCGTCGACGATGTCTTTTATTTTGCCGAGCCGATGTTCCAGGACGGCATCATCGCCCAGGCGGTGGATCAGGTCGTCGGCGACGGGGCGACCTATTTTTCGGCGGCCGGCAACGCCGGGCAAGTCAGCTACGAAAGCGCCTTTCGCAACAGTGGCCAGATACTGGTGCTCGATAATTTCCAGGTCGAACTTCACGATTTCGATCCGGGGCCCTTGGTCGATGTGTTGCAGACCATCATTATCCCGGTCGGCGGCACCGCGCATATCGGCTTCCAGTGGGACCAGCCTTTTGCCTCCAACGGCGGGCCGGGCTCGCAAAGCGACATAGACATTTTCCTGTTCGATGCGAGCGGCACCACCGTCGCCGGCTCGGTCATAGCCAACGTCGGCCAGGACCCGGCCGAAGCCTTCAGCTTCACCAACACAACCGCCTCAAGCGTCTTCCAGATCGGCCTTGGCAAGTTCGCCGGACCCGATCCGGGCCTGATGAAATATGTCGGGTTTCAGTCAAGCATCGATATCATCGAGTACGATACCAACAGCAATACGGTCTTCGGGCACGCCGCCGCCGCCGGAGCCATCGCCGTCGGCGCCGCCGACTACCTTGACACGCCGGCGTTCGGCACGGATCCGGCGCAGGCGGAATGGTACTCCTCATACGGACCGACCGAGATCCTCTTCGATACTGCGGGCAATCGCCTGGCGACGCCGGAACTGCGCCAGACACCGCAGATTGTGGCGCCGGACGGCACCAACACCACCTTCTTCGGCGGTGACGCCGCGACGGACCCCGACAGTTTCCCGAACTTCTACGGCACCTCGGCGGCAGCACCGCACGCCGCTGCTGTCGCCGCCTTGATGCTGGAGGCCGATCCGACCCTAACGCCGCAGCAAATATTGAATGTACTGCAGTCGACGGCGCTCGAAATGGACGCCGCCGGCTTCGACAAC
>JAJFGM010000146.1 GCA_021776145.1 Kiloniellaceae bacterium
GCCTGCGGCCGAGCCGCCCGGTCGAAGGTCTGCCCGAGACGGTCACTTTCGCGCCGGGCGACTTTTCGCGGGTCGTCAGCGGCCTGCGGCTGGCCGAACCCGGCGACCTGACGATCGAACTGCTCGACGAGGCCGATGCGCAAGGTGATGGCACGGCGCTTGCCGTCTCCAACCCCCTGCGCGGCGTCGCGACGGCCGAGTTGCTGCCCTACTGGGGCGACCTGCACGGCCAGTCGGAAGAGACCATCGGCACCAATTCGGCGCGCCAGTTCTACGAGTTCGCCCGCGACAAGGCCTTCCTCGACATCTGCTGCCACCAGGGCAACGACTTTCAGATCACCACGCCCTTCTGGCAGCATCTGAACGAGCTGTCGCGGGAAATGAACGTCGCGGGCGAGTTCGTCGTCTTCCCCGGCTACGAATGGTCCGGCAACACCGGTCTCGGCGGCGACCGCAACGTGCTCTATCGCCACGAGGGGCGGCAGATCCACCGCTCGTCGCACGCCCTGGTCGACGATCTTGGCGACATCGCCAGCGACGCCAATTCGGCGCGCCAGCTCTTCGAGGCCCTGAAGGACGAGGATTGCGTCGTCTTCGCCCACATCGGCGGACGTTATGCCGACATCAAGGTCGCCCATGACATCCGCCTGGAACGCTCGGTCGAGGTGCACTCGGCCTGGGGCACCTTCGAGTGGCTGCTGCACGACGCCTTCGAGCAGGGCTACCGGGTCGGCGTGCTGAGCAACAGCGACGGCCACAAGGGGCGGCCCGGCGCCTCCCATCCCGGCGCCACCAAGTTCGGCGCCTACGGCGGCCTCTCCTGCCTGCTGGCGCCGAGCTTCGATCGCGACGGCCTGCTCAAAGCGCTGCGCCGGCGCCACCACTACGGCACCACCGGCTGCCGCATGCTGCTCGACACGAGAGTCCGCTTCGACCGCCCGGCCGAGCTCTTCGACGAGGATCCGAATCTCGGCGAGACGGCTTCAAGGCCGGTGGAAGAGGCCATGATGGGCGACATCCTGCGTTGCGCCGATGCCGAGGTCGATTTCCACATCGACCTATATGGTTCGGCGCCGATCGAACGGGTCGAGATCCGCAACGGCCTTGAGACCGTCGAGACCCTGCGGCCCTTCGCCGATGCCGATCTCGGCCGGCGCATTCGCGTCATCTGGGAGGGCTCGGAGTACCGCGGCCGTGGCCGCGAGACCGTCTGGGACGGGTCGGCGGAACTCATCGGCAATAGCTTCGAGACGCTGAGACCGATCAACCGCTACAACCTCGACAAGCGCTTCGAGCAGACGGCGCCAGGTCGCCTGGAGTGGGGCGCTTTGACCACCGGCGGCTTCGGTGGCTTCGAAGCCGTGCTGGCGGAGCCGCAAGCCGGCGTCTTGAAGATCGACACCGCTTTGGTGCAGGCCGAAATCCCGGTCGCCGACATCGGCCTCGAGGACCGCGTCTTCGAGGCCGGCGGCATCATGCGGCGCATCCGCGTCTTCCGCCTGCCCGACGAGAACCGTCAAAAGACCCTCACCGTGTCGCGCCGCCTGCCCCTGGCCGGCGATCGCGACAACGCGCTCTACGTCTGTGTCACCCAGGAGGACGGCCACTTCATCTGGTCGAGTCCGATTTACGTCTTTCGTTGAAGCGCAATAAGGACCAATCGGTTCTTATTATCGTTTCTCCGGCGAAGCTAATTATGGGGGCACAATATATGATTCATGATTTATGTATTGTGTCCTAATTATGGAGGGTCCGGAGTTGGGGGCAATCCGGATGTGTGTTCGGCCCGGGCCGAGCGAGATCTTGCTGGCGGTGGCGATCCTCCATCACATCGCAAGACGCGGATTTGCGGTTCGATCGTCTGCAAACGCTCGCGCTATCCAGGATTTTTCGCGGGCTTGGCTCTTCCCAGACGAGGATGAAGTTTGGCCGCTATCATCCAACCGGAAAGGAGTCCCGCGCCAGCCAGTGCGAAAACCGTTGGAAGGGGTGCAACGATTAAAATTAGCCAGGCGGCACCTGGGGTGAGAACGCTGGAGACGTCGCGATATATCGAATAAACCGCGGACATCTCGATGCGCTCGGAAGGTTTGACTGCCATCAAGAAAGGAAGCCCGGCACTGATGTCCAGAAGGACAAGGAACACAGATCCGCTTAACAGGAACGCTACGGCGGACCACGGCTGAAAGGAAACCATCGCCGCCAGGACAAAGGCAACGCCGCCGAAAGAAAACCCGACCCGCACCGCGTGGCGCACTGAATGACGTTGTATCCAGCGTAACATAAGCGGAGTTAGGAACAGCAAGCCGTTGCTTATCGAAAGAGCAAGCCCGCCAAGAGACTCGCCAAGACCGTTTTCCAACGCATAAATTGGCAGATACACCACATAGACCCACCACGCGCAGGAACGCAGAACCGCGAACAGCCATCCGGCAACCAACCGCGGCTGACAGAAGAAACGACCGAGATACCGCAAGGGATTGGGCGCTGGCTGCCCGCTCCGGCGGATAAGTTTCCCGTCTCCGAGCCGCAGCCACCAAAACGTCGCGAGCAGGCATACTCCTGCTAGGGCCGACAAGATGAACGGTGCCGGCGGCCACCAATTCAACAGCCAGACTCCGGTTATGGGACCGGCCGCCCAGGCCAGGGCG
>JAJFGM010000147.1 GCA_021776145.1 Kiloniellaceae bacterium
GCAGGCGGACAAAAGATCGCGGCCTTCGGTGGGGCCACTCGCCCCTCTGGGGGTGTTGCGCAGCCGTGTAAAACTTGTCCCATAGGGCCCCTTTCCTTTCAGCCGAAAAAATCGCACCATCAAAACCTGGGATCAAACACCTAGAGTTCGGCGGCCTGAAAACAGGCCGAGTTGTGCCCGGACTCGATCCGGTCGAATGACGGCTGAGACCCCGTGCATTTTTCCACCGCATGGGTGCAACGCGGCTGATAGGCGCAACCCGGGCCGAGGCGCGCCAGATCCGGGGGCTGGCCATCGATCGGCACCAGGCGTACACCGCGCGGCTTGTCGAGCCGTGGCACCGAGGCCAGCAGGCCGATCGTATAGGGATGGCGCGGTCGCGCGAAGATGGTGCCGGTGGTGCCGCTTTCGACCATGCGGCCGGCATACATGACGTGCACGCGCGAGGTGTAACGGGCAACGATTCCCAGGTTGTGGGTGATGAGGATGAGCGCGGCGCCGAGCCGCGTTGTCAGGTCCTTCATAAGGGTCAGGATCTGCGCCTGTATGGTCACGTCGAGTGCCGTTGTCGGTTCGTCGGCGATAACCAGTTTGGGGTCGCAGGAAATCGCTATGGCGATCATCACTCTTTGACGCATGCCGCCCGAGAAGTGATGAGGGTATTGCTTGATGCGCCGTTCGGGGTCCGCGATGCCGACCATCTTTAAAAGCTCGCATGCGCGCTCGTCGGCCTGCCGCGTCGTCAAACCAAGGTGCAATTCCATGGACTCGCGCAGTTGGGTGCCAATGGTCAGCAACGGGTTGAGCGACGTCATGGGCTCTTGGAAGATCATGCCGATTTCCTTGCCGCGCACCTGCCGAATGGCCTCGGCGTCGAGGGTGAGAAGGTCGCGGCCCTGGAACAGGACGCGGCCGCCGACCACGCCGGGCGGGGAGGGAACGAGGCCAAGCAAGGCCAGGGCTCCCATAGACTTGCCCGAGCCGGATTCCCCGACAATGGCGACAGCCTCGCCAGGTGAAACGCCATAGGTGACGCCGTCGACAGCCTGCAGTACGCCCGCGCCGGTGTGGAACCGCACGTTGAGGTCTTCGACTTGCAAGAGCTGAGTCATCTGTCTTCCCTGTTCGGCCAGGCTCGACCGGTCTCTCAACATCTGGTCGAATGTATGCCAGAAGAGAGTCTGACTGAAGCTCGGTGTTGAGGTCAAGGTGATTGGCCTGGGTTCCGCTTCCCGGGGCAACTCCGCGGTGTTACGCTCTCGCCATTGCACCTGCTTTGGTCTTTCAGGTCATGTAATTTCAGCGCGGAGGGGTTCAGTGAAAAAGCTATCGGGTAGCACGGTTGGTCTGCGCCGCCGTGATGGCGATTTGCTGTTCGGCTCGCTGGGTCTTGCCGGTGTCTCGGCCGATGCCGCGGAGGTTGGATTCGACGGCACGTGGCAGGGGCGCGGCTACACATCCGGGTCGGATGGTTGCCCGAGTTTCGACGTGCACTTGTCAGTGGCTGGCAATTGCGCAACCGGGCGAATCGTCGAAGGCCAGCATGGCATCGGAATCGATTTCCAGTTGGACGAGAAGGGCGAGTTTGCCGGCACCTTCCGCACCGCCAGCGATCACCTCGTTCGCATCGACGGCATCTACGACGGCAGTCAACTAAATGGTTCCCTGTGGCATCCGCGCTGCAGCGCTCCGATTAGCTGGACTCGCCGGTTGTTCTTCGCGGCGGTCAGGGTTTGCGGGCCCGCGGCGATGACGGGCACGGCCTCGCCATAGCACTTGCGCGCGGCGCATGGCGTCCATGTCGAATCGTTCCTTGCTCCGCGCGATGGTTGTCTGCTGCCATGGCAACCGAATCAGTCCGGGGCCGTTCTCGGCGCGAAGATCTCAACACAAGGGGGGTGAGGATTGGCCGCAGCCTGGGCACACCCGCGGATCCAAGGCATCCTTTGCATCACCGCCGGGATGATCGTGCTGTCGCTCGGCGACTCTCTCATCAAGTTGCTGAGCGACGCCTATCCTCTGCACGAGATTGTTTTTGGCCGTTCGCTGATCGCGCTCTGCTTGGCAATGCTCTTTGCGCACTTCGAAGGCGGATTGCGCGGCCTCAGGACTCACCGCCTGCCCCTGCATCTATGCCGCGGGCTGTTGCTCGTTGTCGCAAACATGTCCTACTTTCTAGCGCTTGCCGCCCTGCCTCTGGCAGAGGCGGCGGCCATCTTTTTCGTTGCCCCCTTGATGATCACCGCGCTCTCGGTACCCCTGCTGGGCGAAAAGGTCGGCGTGCGGCGATGGATCGCGGTCGGCATCGGCATGGCGGGTGTCATCGTCATGCTGCGTCCCGGTGCCGAAGTGATCGAGGTGGCTGCCCTGCTTCCGGTTCTGGCGGCCTTTTGTTATTCCCTGATGCAGATGATCACGCGTCGCCTGGGGGTAACGGACAAGGCCTCGACGATGGCCTTCTACATCCAGTTGACCTTTGTATTCGTCAGCGCGGCCATGGGCCTGACGGTTGGCGACGGGGCCCTGGCCGGTGATGGCCACCGCAGCGTGCAGTTCTTGCTGCGTGCCTGGGTCTGGCCAAGTCCGGGCGATGCCCTGTTGATCGCCGCCTGTGGCTGCCTGGTCGGCTTCGGCGCCTATTTTCTGTCGCAGGCCTACCGTCTGGCCGAGGCCAACGTGATCGCGCCCTTCGAATATATAGCTCTGCCGTTTGCCGTGCTCTGGGGTTTTATTTTCTGGAACGATCTGCCGGACTGGGTCGCGATCCTTGGCATCGCGATGATCGCGGGCTCGGGCCTTTTCGCCTTTTTTAGAGAAAGCGCGCTGGGCCGCCGAGCCGCGTCCGCGCCGAGCAATCGTTGACAGCAGGCACCAAAGCAGGGAGCCGACAGGTCATGGACGAGCAGAAGCGGCGGGCGGCCCTCGGCAGCCTGGAATACCTTCGGTCCGGCATGACCTTGGGGTTGGGGACCGGCTCAACGGCCGCGGTGATGATCGAATTGCTCGGCGAACGTGTGCGCGCTGGGTTTGAGGTCAGAGGTGTCGCGACATCGGAAGTTACGGGGCAGTTGGCGGCGCGGCATGGCGTGCCGGTCATTTCACTGGCGCAAGCGGGCCAACTGGATCTGACCATCGATGGTGCCGACGAAGTCGACGGCGAGCTTTTTTTGATCAAGGGCGGCGGTGGCGCGCTGTTGCGCGAAAAGATCGTTGCCTCGCTGTCGCGGCAGGTCATCGTCATCGTCGATGCCTCCAAGCGGGTCGACAGGCTGGGCCGCTTCCCCTTGCCGGTCGAAGTCGTGCCATTTGCGGCACAGGCGCTCGTGCCGAGATTGGCGGCGTTTGGATGCGTGACGCGATTGCGCGGCGTCGGCAATGGCGATCCCTTTCTGACCGACGAGGGAAACCACATCGTCGATTGCAGTTTCGCCTCTATCGCCGATCCACGGGCCTTGGCGCAGGCGCTTAACGCCATGCCGGGCGTCGTCGAGCACGGCCTGTTCATCGACATGGCGGATCGCGTGATTGTCGGTACGGCCGACGGAGTTGAAGAACTGCGTCGTGGCTAACCGTCGCGATGTCGCAGCAAGAAGTTCTTGAGCG
>JAJFGM010000148.1 GCA_021776145.1 Kiloniellaceae bacterium
CCGGCGACCGCGCCCTGGTCGATGCCAGCGGCAACCTCTTGATCGAGATTGACCATGACGATTGAAGACCAGCAGCCACAGGCGCCAGACAGCGGCAAAGCGGACGGCAGCCTCGATGCCATCGGCCTGGAGATCCTCTCCAATGCCCTGCGCTCCATCGCCGACGAATCATTCGTCGCGCTGATGAAGTCGGCCTACTCGACCAACATCAAGGAGCGCAACGACCACTCAACCGCCATCGTCGACCCGAAGGGACGCCTGGTCGTCCAGGCCAGCCAATCCCTGCCCATTCATATTGCCTCCATGCACGGCCTCATGGAATGCCTCCTGGCGAAGTACGGCGATCGCGAGGGCGGCATCCGCGAAGGCGACATCTTCATCGCCAATGACCCGCACGTCGCCGGCGGCACCCACCTGCCCGACATCAACATGGCGAAGCCGGTGTTCGACAACGGCGAACTCGTCGCCTTCGTTTGTAACATCGCGCACCATGCCGACGTCGGCGGCATGGCGCCGGGCTCAATGGCCGGTGGCATGTCGGAGATCTACCAGGAAGGCCTGCGCATTCCCGTCATCAAACTCTTCAAGGCTGGCGAACTGCAGGAGGAAATGCTCGAACTCCTGCTGCTCAATGTCCGGGTTCCGGAAGAGCGACGCGGCGACTACTACGCCCAGATCGCCGCCTGCCGCCTCGGTGCGCGCCGCCTGGCCGAAACCATCGCCACGCATGGCCTGGCACCGGTGCGGACGGCCTTCGACGAGATCATTGCCCGCACGGAAACCCGTCTGCGCCGCGCCGTGGCAGAGATCCCCGACGGCGCCTACGCCTTCGAGGACTTCATGGACGATGACGGCATCGATACCCGCGACATCCCGATCAAACTGGTGATCCATGTCAACGGCGACCGCATTCTCTTCGATTTCAGCGGCACCAGCCCACAGGTGCCGGGCAACGTCAATGTCACCCTCAACGCCACCATGGCCAGTGTTTGTTATGCCCTGAAGGCACTGCTTGACCCTGACCTGCCGAACAACCAGGGCGTCCTCAACGTCGCCGCCATCGAGGCGGAGAAAGGCACCCTGTTGAACGCCGCCTTTCCCTCGCCCGTCGCCGCCCGGGCGCACACCTGTCAGCGCATCGTCGACGTGGTGATCGGCGCGCTGGCCGACTGCCTGCCGCAGCGCGTCGTGGCGGCCGCCAACGGTGCCAACACGACGGCGGTCTTCGCCGGTATCGACCCGCGCAACGGCAAGTCCTATGTCTACCTGGAAACGCTGGGCGGCGGCTTCGGCGGGCGCCCGACCAAGGACGGCAAGGACGGCGTGCAGGTGCACATCACCAACACCTCGAATCTGCCGGTTGAAGCCATCGAGATGGAGTATCCCCTGATGGTCGAGGAGTACGCCTTGGTCGAGGACTCCGGCGGCGCCGGCCGGCACCGCGGCGGCATGGGGCTGCGCCGCGTCATCCGCCCGGTCGGCCACGACTGCCTTTTCAACGGTGCCGGCGAACGCTTCCGCCACCAGCCCTGGGGCCTCTTCGGCGGTGCTCCCGGCAGTTCCGGGCGCTTCCTGTTGCACGAGACCGACGGCAGCGTATTGCGGCTGGCGATCAAGCCGGCGGAAGTCAAGGTGACGCCGGCGCAATCCATCACCGTCGAGACGCCGGGCGCGGGCGGTTACGGTCCGCCCGCGGAAAGGTCGCCCGAGGCGATCGAAATTGACCGCAAATCCGGCAAATTCACCAAGGACTACCTTGATCGCCACTATGGCGGCGGCGCATAACATTCCGGGCGCGGCTCGAACTCGACAAAGACCGCGCAATTGGCAACGACGCCCACGATCAAGGTGGCGCGGCAGGAAAGGAATTCAAACATGAGTGAAGCAACGGCCGTGGCCGCGCAACCCGAGAAGGCCTTCGGCGTCTGGTCGCCGGCCATGACACCGCTCGACGCCGATTTACAGATCGATACGGCGCGCGCCATCGACCATATTCAGCGCCTGCTGGCCGCCGGCTGCCACGGCATCGTGCTCTTCGGCACCACCGGCGAGGCCAACAGCTTCTCCGTCGCCGAGCGTCAAGGACTGCTCGATGCCGTTCTCGCGGCCGGCGTCGCACCGGGCCAGCTGATGGTCGGCAATGGCTGCTGCGCGCTGAGCGACACCCTCGCCCTGACCCGCCACGCCTTGGAGGCCGGCTGCGGCAGCGTCCTCATGCTGCCACCCTTCTACTACAAGGGCCTCAGCGACGAGGCGCTTTACCGCAGCTTCGCGGAAGTGGTCGACCGCATCGGCGACGCCGACCTGCTGGTCTACTTCTACCACTTCCCCAAGCTGTCGGCGGCGCCGATTACCCACGCCGTCATCGCCCGCCTTCTGGCCGCCTACCCCGGCATCTTTGCCGGTCTCAAGGACTCCTCGGGCGATGCCGAAGGCTGCGCCGCCTTCATCGAGAGCTTCCCCGAGATGGCGATCTTTCCGGGCACCGAACTGTTCATGCTGGACATGCTGAAAAAGGGCGGCGCCGGGACCATCACCGCCTCGGCCAACGTCAACCCCACGGCCATTCGCCGGGTCTATGACGCCTGGACCGGCGGCAGCGGCGACGTCGAGGCCCTGCAGGCGCAGATCAGCGCCGTGCGCAAGGTGCTGCAGGCCAAACCGACCATTCCCGGCCTCAAGGAAACCGTCGCCCGGCAGCGCAACGACCCAGCCTGGCGCCACATGCGCCCACCGATGGTCGACCTCAGTGCCGAAGAAGCCGATAGCCTGGCGCGCGAGCTCGACCAGGCCGGCTTCGCGTTCTCCGTCTAGGCCGTGCGCCTTTCCGGGAAGGTCGCCGCGGTCACCGGTGCCGGCGGCGGCATCGGCCGGGCCGTTGCCGAGGCCCTGGCCCACGACGGCGCGAAAGTCTGTGGCATCGATCTCGATGCCGCGGCGCTCACCCAAACCGTCGATGGCCTTGCCGCCGCCGGTGCCACGGCCATCTCCCGACCCCTCGACATCGGTGACCAGACGGCTGTCGAAGCGGCATTGGACGCCGCCGCCACAGAGCTCGGCGGATTGGACATCCTGGTCAACTGCGCCGCCGTGCCGCAGGTCTGTCCGATCCTCGATCTTTCGCTTGCCGACTGGCAGCGTGTTATCGGCATCAACCTAACCGGCAGCTTCATCTGCGCCCAGGCGGCGGGGCGGCGCATGGCCGCCGCCGGTACCGGCGGGCGCATCGTCAACATGTCCTCGGTCAACGACCAGCATGCCATCTCCGGTCGCGCCGCCTATGCCGTGGCCAAGGGCGGGCTCGGGCAGTTGACGCGCATCATGGCGGTCGAACTGGCCGAACACGGCATCACCGTCAACGCCGTCTCACCCGGTCCGGTCGATACACCCATGGCCATGGCCATGCACGATGCCGCCGCGCGCCAAGCCTGGTACGACCACCTGCCGATCAAGCGTTATGCCCGGCCCGAGGAAATCGCCGCCGCGGTTCTCTTCCTCGCCGGCCCCGACGCCGCCTACATCACCGGGCACACACTCAACGTCGACGGCGGTTTCAGCGCCACCGGCATGCTCTTCGACCTCGCGGGTTTTCGCGGCGGCGACAAGATCTCCAACGACGAGGCGTGAGCGTGGCCGTCAAACACGCCAAGGGCGCCGGCGCGCAGTTTGTCTACGAGCGGCTGCGCGAAGAGATCCTCAGCCTTGCCCTGGCGCCGGACCAGAACCTCGACGAGGCCCGACTGGTCGACCGCTTCGGCCTGTCGCGCACGCCGGTTCGCGAAGCCCTGATCCGTCTCGCCGCCGACGGCCTCGTCACCATGCTGCCCAATCGCGGCGCCCAGGTCGCCGCCCTCGGCTTGATGGACTTCCCACGCTACGTCGAAGCCCTCGATCTCTTGCAGCGCGCGGTGACCCGTCTCGCGGCGCTACGCCGAGACGAGGAGGATCTGGATCGTTTGCGTGCCGCCGAAGCCGCCTTCGAGGCGGCATCGGGCGCCGGCGATGCCCTGCGCCTCACCGAACTCAATCGCGACTTCCATCTCGCCGTCGGCGCGGCCGCCCACAACCCCTTCCTCTCGGCGCACTACGCGCGGCTGCTCGACGAAGGCATGCGCCTTCTGCGCATTCCCTTTGCCTACGAGCCGCCCGAAGCTGTCGCGCAAGCTGCCACAAGGGCGGCTTCGCGCGACCGCGCCGCCAGCGATAACGCCGCCAACCACATCGCCAAGATCACCGCCGAGCACCGCGCCATCACCAAGGCCATTGTGGAACGCGACGCCGATCTCGCCGAAACCCTGGCGCACACTCACACGGAACTATTCCGTGGGCGTTTCCTTCAGTATCTGCGGCAGAACTTCGCGACGGAGATTTCGGTGGCGGCGCCGTCGTAGGGCGCAGCCTACTTCGCCAGGGGCATTCCCGAAGCGCCCGCACTTCGAGCACCGAACCCGCGCCCGAAATCGAAGAAGACCAGTGGGACGGCGATCCCACTGGCCCCCTTGCCCCACCGCTCGGAACACCTCTGGAGAAGACAAACCGAATCGATGGATCGTCTAGGAATCTACTCCCTTGGTGGAACCAAATAAAGGGGTTTCCCGGAATACATCCACCAGATGTTGACAATATGACGCCATGACGTCGCCCAGATCACACGTCTTGCTGGAGACGGCACGGGGCAATTCCGTCGCCTAATGACACGCCTGTCGCGGCCGCCGCAATTCGACTAAAATAGTGGCCGCATCCAACCAATTCTGGTTTATCCGCTTCTGGCCAAATCGTTTCTGGCAGCCCCGCGCGTCTTTCCCCCGGACCGGGGCACGGCGCTCCGGCCGGCATGACATTCGAGGATTTTGTCGTCTCCAGTCCCTCCGATCCTTCCGCCGCGGTGCCGCCTTCGCCCCCTCGTCCAAGCGAGACCCGCGCGCGCCTCAAGACCTCGATCTCGCCCGGCAAGGGCATCGCCTGCATGATCTGCGGCGCCGCGCTTCTGACCCTGAACGATGCCACCCTCAAGTGGCTGACCGCCGATTATCCCGTCGGCCAGGTTTTGTTCATGCGCGGTCTCTTCGTCTTTTTCCCCATCGCCTTCCTGGCCTGGCGGGCCGGTGGCCGGCGCAGCCTGCGCCTGGTCAATTTGCGCGGTCAGGCCCTGCGGGCCGGATTGGTGGTCGCCTCCACCTTCACCTTCATCACGGCGTTGAGCCTGATGCCCCTGGCCAATGCCATCGCCAATTCCATTGCCGGACCGCTGTTC
>JAJFGM010000149.1 GCA_021776145.1 Kiloniellaceae bacterium
TAGGCCGCAAGTGTGCAAAGCACGAACTGAACGGCCAGAATCATGGTCACGAGGATGATCGTGTTGAGGAAGTAGCGGCCCAAGGGAGCCGCCCCCCAGGCATTCGCGAAGTTCTCAAGGGTCAGCGGCGCGAAGAGATCGAAGCGCACCGCATAGGCCGAAGGATGGAACGCGGTCCAGATGGCGTAGATCAGCGGCAGGAACCAGACGAGACCGAGCGTCCAGGCACCGACGATGTTCAGCAGCCTGTCGTAGCCCGTGCTGTGGAACGGCGAGTTCATTGGTAATGCACCCTGCGGTCCATGTAGATGAACTGGGCAATCGAGACACTGGCAAGAATGACCAGCAAAACCACCGTCAGCACGGCGGCATAGCTGGTGTCCCAGAACTTGAAGGCGTTCTCGTAGATATAGAACAGCAGCAGGGAACTTGAGTTATCCGGTCCGCCCTCGGTCATGAGAAAGATGTGATCGACCAGGCGGAAGGAATTGATCATCGCATTGATTGCGACGAAGAGCGTGGTCGGCATGAGCAGTGGGAAGGTGACCCGTCGGAAGAAGTACCAGCGACCGGCGCCCTCCAGGGCCGCCGCCTCGCCGAGCGTCGGTGGGATGGTCTGCAGGGCCGCCAGATAGAAGATCATGAAGAAGCCGGCCTCCTTCCAGATCGCGACGACGATGATGGCGCCGAGGACCGTGTCCGGGTCGCCAAGCCAGTTGTGACTGGCAAAGCCGAAGGCCCCGGAAATCTGATCGATCAGCCCGAACCCGGGCGTGTAGAAGAACATCCAGATATTGGCGACCGCGATCAGCGGCAGCACCGTCGGCGTGAAATAGGCCATGCGCAGGAAACCGCGGCCCGGCAATTTGCCGTTGACCCAGATGGCCATGATCAGCGCCAGAGCAATGGAAATCGGAATGGTCCCCACCGCGTACCAAAGATTGTTCCAGAACACCTGCCAGAAGATATCGTCGTCGAGAAGAACGCCGTAATTCTCCAAGCCGATGAATTTCGCCGAGCGCTTTCCGCGCGGCGTCGAAAAGAAGCTGTGCCAGAAAGTCAGCAAGGCCGGAAGATGGGTGAAGGCGGTGAGCATCACCAGGGCCGGCAGCAGCAGCAACCAACCGTAAATCGCAGCCTGTTTTTTCAGCATGGGGAGCCTGTCGCGGCGGAAATAGGGGGGATCCAGGATCCCCCCTAAGCCGGTCTAACGGTAAGCCTTGAGGATTTTGTCTGCCTTTTCCTGGGCCGCCTTCATGGCCTCTTCAGGCGACATCTTGCCGATGATCGCGGCCTCGAGGCCGTCGTTGAAGATCGTCGTTATGCGCTGGTTCTGATAGGTCGAGAGTTCGGCCGTGGCGAACTCCAACTGGTTTCGCGCCACCAGGGCCGGCGGGAAGTCCTTGACGTAGGCTTGCATCGCCGGGGTTTCCCAGGCGTCGGGACGCGGTGCGACGTAACCCGTGGCGATGGTCCAGCGAGCGGCCTGTTCCGGCCCGGTGATCCACTTGATGAAGTCCAGCGAGGCTTTCTTCTGCTCGTCGCTGGAGTCCTTGAAGATGTAGAAGTTGCCACCGCCAGTCGGTGCGCCCCGGCGTTTGTTCGCCGGCAACATGGCGACGCCAAAATCAAAGGGCGCATTGGTCCGCACGTTGGTGAGATTGCCGGTCGTGGTCCACATCATAGCGGTTTCGCGCTCGAAGAAGGCCTTGGGGGTGGTGCCCCATTCGACGATGCCTGGTGCCATGACCTTGTGCTTGGTGCTTAAGTCGACCAGGAACTGCAGCGCCTCGATCACGCCGGGGTCGTCGAAGTAGGTCTCGTTGCCGTCCGCATTCATCACGAAGGCATCGTTCTGTGTCGTCAGACCCTGGAACAGCCAGTAGGGGAAACCGGAACTGGGGATACGCACGCCCCACTGGGAAACGTTCCCGTCGGCATCGGTCTTGGTCAGCTTTTTGCCGAAGGAGACCATTTCCTCCCAGGTCGCGGGAGGAGTATCGGGATCCAGACCTGCCTCCTTGAAGGCTTCCTTGTTCCAATAGAGCACGGGCGTCGACCGCTGGAACGGCACACCGTAGGTCTTGCCGCCGGTCTGGCTGTTCTCCATGAAGGCGGGATAAAAGCCGCCCAGCCAGGCGCGCTCCGCGTCCGTCGTGATGAGCTCCTCGAAGGAGACGATCGCGTCTTCCTCGATGAGCGTAAACATGTCCACCGACAGGATCACCGAGAGCTGTGGCGGATTGCCGCCGCGGACGGCGGTGAGAACCTTGGTGATGGTGTCCTGGTAACTGCCGGAATAGACCGCGTCGATCTTCACACCGGGAGTCTGACTGACATAGTCCGCCGTCAAGCCGTCGATGGTATTGGCCGCCTTGCCGCCGACAGCAACCGGGAAATAGAACTGAAGATCCACTTCCGCCGCCGCGCTCTGCGCAAAACTCAGGGCCAAGCCGGCCGCCAGGGCGGCTTGGGCAAACTTCGTACTCATATGCATTTCAATTTCTCCCTTTCTTCTTTGCGGGGTTGAATATTACGGGGGCCGTGATTGTACCGCTCCCAGACATCCCGTTTTGATTTATGGCGCCCCATTGGGGCGAATATCGTCGCAGCGCTGGCCGGTCGACGATAGGAAAAAATGCACGTTTTCCAACGACCAGGCAAGGTTCACCCGAGCCCCCGGCTCGATCTTGATACGGCCATGGGTCCGCACGGAGACCGTCTGTTCGCCGATGCGGCAGTCGACGATGGAATCCGCGCCCAGATAGTCCACGTCACTTACCGTCGCGGGCACCCCTGCCCCATCGCTGATCTCGATGTCCTCCGGGCGCACGCCAAGGCTCAAGTCCTCACCTGGCCGGTCCGGTAAAAAGCGATGATCCAGTCCCTCGATCGCACCGCCTTGCGGGTCGAGGCGGATGATGTTCATCGGCGGCGTACCTATGAAGCGCCCGACAAAGGTACTGGCCGGGCGCTGATAGATGATCTCCGGCGCCGCATTCTGTTCGATGCGCCCGTCGCGCAGCAGAACCACGCGGTCGGCCATGGACATGGCCTCGGCCTGATCGTGGGTGACATAGACCATGGAAATTCCCAATTTGCGCTGCAGGGCGCGGATTTCCTGGCGCATCTCGTGCCGCAGCTTGGCATCCAGATTGGACAGTGGTTCGTCCATCAGGCAGACCGGCTTTTCGGCGATGATCGCGCGGCCAAGGGCGACGCGCTGCTGCTGGCCGCCGGACAGCTGGCTCGGACGGCGCTCGAGCAGCGCGCTTAGCCCGAGCAAATCCGCGGTGCGGCGCAGACGCTCCTCCCGCTCCGCCTTGGGGACCCGGCGGACCTTCAATCCGAACTGGATATTCTCCGCCACCGTCAAGTGTGGAAACAGCGCGTAGGACTGAAACACCATGGAAAGGTCGCGACCGGCCGGCGGCGCGTTGGTGACATCGCGTCCACCGATGGAAATGCGCCCGGACGTCACATCCTCCAACCCGGCGATCAGGCGCAGGGTCGTCGACTTACCACAGCCGGATGGGCCGAGCAGAACCGTGAAATCGCCCTCGGGCGCCTCGAAGGAGATGCCGTCGACGGCGGTCGTGACGCCCCAGGACTTGCTGATACTTTCGACCGTGATAGCCGACAATCCACTCTCCCCCACCACCGTTCCGGCCATTGGCCTCTACTATGATGGAATGGCAGGCTAGACCGCAAACTCCGATTTGGGCGGTCGTGGCCAAGAGGCCGATCACTAAGCGCCGGCTTGCCCGCCCAGGTCGCAACGCCGCGACGGGCTACGCGTAGTCGCCGATATAGCTGGTGTGGGAAACCAGGCCGACCTCGGGTCGCCAGAGGTGAAGCTGGCAGGCGGGCGGCTCCATCTTCACCGCGATGCTGTCGGGATCGCCGCTGAGGTCGAGCGCGATCTGATGCGCCGTCGAGGGGCAGGTCGAAACGACTGTCCCGTTCCAGCGGGTCGAAATCGGCCGGTGCAGATGACCGCAGACGATGCGCTCGACCTGCCCGTGGCGCGCGATGACCGCACCCAGGGCCACGGCATTCTCCAGGCCCCAGAGGTCCATGCGCGCGATCCCCGTGGCAAAAGGTGGATGGTGCATGAAAATGAGCGTCGGCCGCTCCGGCTGCTCGGCGAGGCGCGCGGACAGCCACGCCAGGCGCTCGTCGCAGAACAGGCCACCGACCTCGCCCGGTTTGTAGGTGTCGAGCCCGACAAGTCGCAGCGGCAGGTCCTCGACCGTGTAGTTGAGAAACCCGTCGGCCGGCAGATAGCCGTCATCGATGAAGGCCGCGCGCAGGGGCTCGCGCGCGTCGTGGTTCCCGGGGATGGCGTAAATCGGCATGGCGAGAGGCGCCAGCAGGGCCTTGAGCCGGGCGTACTCCTCGGCGCTGCCTTCGTTGACAAGGTCGCCGGTCGCCAGGACCAGGTCGGGCGCCGGCGAAAGGGCGTTCAGGTGGGCAACCGCGCGCTTGAGGTGCCCTGAGGTGCCGTACAGCCGCTCGGGTTCCCCCTCGGACGTGGAGATGTGGAAATCGGTGATTTGGGCGATGAGCAACAGCTGGTCCTTCCCCTCTCTCGCCCGCCCGAATGCCGGGCGGGTTGCCGACTCTATTACGCGTTGGCGGAAATCGGCACAACAGGGCGCGGCTCAGCGTGGTCCGCGCGGAACGGACTCACGCCTTGGCGCTCTGTCGTGGCGTGAATTTGCCGCGGCTTCTTGGCGACGCGCGGACGTACATGTCCGACCAGGGAGTCTCGGCGCCGAGCGCCTCCGCGGCATGCCAGGCCCAGCGCGGGTCGCGCATCATGCCGCGCGCCAGGGCCACCATGTCGGCCTGTCCGCCGGCGATTATCCGTTCGGCCTGCATGGCCTCGGTGATCATGCCGACCGCCCAGGTATGGATGCCCGCCTCGCGCCGCACCCGCTCGGCGAAGGGCACCTGATAGCCCGGGCCGACCGAGATCTCCTGCCGCGGATCCAGGCCGCCCGAGGTGACGTCGACGAAGTCGCAGCCGAGATCCTTGAGGGCCCGGGCGAAGGTGACGGCGTCTTCGAGTTCCCAGCCGCCCACCACCCAGTCTTGCCCGGTGATCCGCGCGCCCATGGGTTTATCCTCCGGCCAGACCCGGCGCGCCGCTTCGAAGATTTCGAGCGGGAAGCGCATACGGTTTTCCAGCGAGCCGCCGTATTCGTCGCTGCGCCGGTTGCTAAGCGGCGAACAGAACTGGTGCAGCAGGTAGCCGTGCGCCGCGTGCAGTTCGATCAGATCGAAACCGATACGCTCGGCCCGCCGCGTGGCGGCGACGAAGTCCGCCTTCACCTTGTCCAGGCCTGCCCGATCCAGCTCCGTCGGCAGGTGCCAGCCCGCGTCATAGGCCAAGGCCGAGGGCGCGACCGTCTTCCATGCGCCTTGCTCGGCGGACAGGCTGTCGCCGCCGTCGAGCGGCGGCTGGGTCGAGGCCTTGCGGCCGGCGTGGCCGAGCTGGGTGCCCATGGCCGTGACGCCATAGTGTTTGCAGAAGTCGATCACGCGCTTGAGCGTCGCCTCGTTCTCGTCGCTGTACAGCCCCAGGCACTTCGGCGAAATACGACCCTCGGGGCTGACATGGGTCGCCTCGGTGATCACCAGGCCGCCCGCCCCCATGCTGTACTGACCCAGATGCATCAGGTGCCAGTCGTTGGCGCAGCCGTCATCGGAGCTGTACTGGCACATCGGCGAGACGACGACGCGGTTGGCGAGGCGCAAGCCACGCAGCGAAACTTCGGAGAAAAGAGCGCAGGTCAAAGTGAAGAATTCCCGTAATTCGGAGAGCAGTTGGTGGTCCTGGCGCAACGCCAAAAGTGAATCGGTGAACTCGCCGACTTCGCCGACCGTTAAGGCCAGTTGCAGTCAGAGCCGATCGGATAGAATCTTATTGAGGATCGGCCGGCCGGGTCGCCCGCATGCTGGGGCGCTCGGCGAACCGTGCCAGCCAGCCCGCCAGGATCGGCATGTCGGCCCGCCAGTCACGGCGGTAGCGGAAATCGACATACTCGAGGGCGCAGGCCGTGGTGATCTGATCGAGGCAGAGATCGCCGGCGGAGATTTCCGCCGCCTCGCTTTCAAGCTCGGCCAAGGCGCGGTCGGCGCGCCCTTCGAGCTTCTCGACGAAGGCCGGGCTGCGTTCACTCTCGGGCCGGCGCTGTTCCATGACGCGTTGCAGAACTGCTTCCATCAGACCGTTGCAAAGAGCGACCCGTGTCAGAAGGCGATGCCTGTCCTCGGCGGGAACGAGGGTCGGCTGCTCCGAGACGCTGTCGAGATAGTCGATGATGACATCGCTGTCGTACAACGCGCTGCCGTCGTCGAGCTGTAGGGTCGGTATCTGGCGCAGAGGATTGAGGGCATCGAGGAACTCGGCGCTATAGACGTCGATGGACTGCACCTCCAGCGTCACGCCGAGTTCCAGCGCCACGACCCGAACCTTGCGCCCAAACGGCGACGTTGGCCCATTGTAAAGTTTCAAGAGCGGCCTCCTCAACCTGCTGCACCCCGTGACGGCAGACTATCGCACCGCCGGTCGCCAATCGATAGCGTCGATTTGGCGGAATCGGCGATGCCCTATCCAGCTTGGACGCTACGCGGTCTCTGTGGAACGCCACTAGCCGTCCGGGTCGGCGGCGCGGAACTCTTCAATCGTAAAGCCGTGCGCCTCGTATTCGGGTCTCCCGCTCTTGATTTCCGCCTCGTAGGCGGCCAGGAAACGCGCACGCGATGCCGCCGCCAGTGTTTCATCGCCAAGCTTCTCGGCCACGCCGGCCGAGAGAACCAAGGCCAAGAGATGATCGGGCACTTGCTTTTGCAGGGCATCGATCTGCGCGCGTGCCGCCTCGATATCGCCGTACAAGACATTGATCAAGCCAACGTGAAAACGGCCATCGAGATCCAGCCGCTCGACCAGTTCATAGGCCTGCAGGGTCATCGGCGCGAAACGCATCGCCTCCTTGCTGTCGCCGCGCTCGTCCGCCGCCATCACCCGATTGAACAGGCGGTCCGCTGCTTGCCGCGCGGTCATGGTCGAGAGGTCGACGGATGGTGCGGTCGATGCGGAAGGCCTAGGGGCCGCTGCTTGCTGCGGAGTTCGAACCGCGGTCTTTTCGCTGACGAATTTGCCGACGACGAGAACCAATCCGAAACTCACCGCGACGGCAGCGACAAGGACAAGCGATATGCCCTTCCAGTTCCGCTGCGTCGCTGGCGCCTGGCCGCCCACCGGCGCCCCGCAGTCGTGGCAGAACTTGGCACCCGCTTGCAGGACCGTTTTGCAAGACGTGCACTTGGTTCCGCTCGGCCGCCGCTTGTTTTTCGCCATTCGAGATTCTTCCTCCGCGCGATTGCGATCAGTTCCCTACTGGCGAATCCGGCAAAGCCTGAGCTTCGCGCGGGCCCACGACTGCCGAAGACAGTGTCGGCCCTGGCGACGGTCGTTGCAATGTGGGAAGACCGGCCGTTCTCGGCGCGCAATAACATCGCCGCCCCGCGCTCTGCGGAGCGGCGGCAACTTGTCCCGCTTTAACGTCTTGCCTCAAAATTCGGACACTAAACCATTGATTCTAGTGTGATTCAGCTTCCGATAAGCGGCTCAATTGGTGAGCCGAGTTTCGCACCCACCACGCTACTCGATCACGACCGCAAGCATGCCGGCGTCGAGACCTTCGTCGCCTTCGTTGACGTGGACCGCCTTGACGACGCCATCGGCCGCGGCCTCGTGCGGGACTTCCATCTTCATCACTTCCATGATGAAAAGGGTGTCGCCCGCCTTGACGCTATCGCCCGGTTTGACCATCACCTTCCACATGTTACCCGGCGTCTGAAGCGTGACTTCCTCGGCCATGAATTTCCTCCCCTGCTATTCGATTGAACTTTCGCCGCACATTTCTTTCAATTTGTGGGCGAGCGCCTGTGCCTCGTCCACCGAGACCGCCTTGAAGCGATAGATATCGCCGGGCTTCGACTGGCCGAGTTTCCAGAAGGCCGCCGAAGGCACGGTATAGGGATTGATGAAGCCCCCCATGCTCGGGCCGTCGTTGACCAGGATGATCGGCGTCTGGCCGGCAAGATTGATGGCACCGACGGGATAGCCCTGGTCGATGATGTTCGAGGGTTCCGAGCCGTGTTCGGGGCCCTTGTTGGTGGCCTTTTCGGTGAAGGTCCAGTCTGGCCCATCGAGGCGGTAGCCAGTGCGGTCGGACTTGGCCGAAAGTTTCCAGTCGCTCGACAGGAAGCGGTCGTGTCCGGCGCCGTCGACCCAATCGTCGTTGGGACCTGCGACGACCTCGATCTGCCAGGTCTTGTCGCTGGGAAGAACCGGCCGGCAGGCTTGCTTGACGCGGCGCCCAGCGCTACCGCCGGCAGTCCCCAGGGGAATGACCTGTCCGACCTGTATGGCACGCCCTTCCATGCCGCCAACGCCGGCCTTGTGGAAGGTCGAGCGCGAACCGAGCCAGGGCGTCGTCTGGATGCCACCGGCCAGCGCGATGTAGCCACGGGCGCCGGTCTTGCAGAACGACAGCGCCAAGGTCTGGCCGGCCTTGGCCGCAACGCTCTCCCACATCGGCACGGGCTCGCCGTCAAGCTTGGCCTGCAAGTCGGCACCGGTCACCGCGAAAACGCGGTCCGACTGGAACTTCAGGGTCGGCCCCATGAATTGGCACTCCAGCGCGGCCTCGCCGGCATCGTTGCCGACCAATACATTGGCCAGGCGCATGGACCAGCTGTCCATCGGACCCGACGGCGGAAAGCCCTGGTTCCAGTAGCCGATGCGACCGGGGTAGTCCTGTACCGAGGTTTCGAGACCGGGCTTGATGACTTCGACCATCTCTTTGCCTCCTAAAAACGCGCGTTCATGTCGAGGGTCGAGGTCCAGTCCTTGTAGTTCCTCACCGAGAACTTCTGGTACTCGACCACGTTGTAGACAAAGCTGCCGTCCTCGACCTGGGCCTCGACGAAATCGTACTCCTCTTCCGAGACCGGCACGAACTTGACGCGGTCGCCGGGTTGGAACAGGCAGATCGAATTCTCGAACTGCGGAAAGCGCTTTTGCGTATCCCAGATCGGCACCGGCGTGCGGGCGAAAATCTGATAGCCGCCCGGCAGGTGCTCGGGATAGATGGCCGTCGAGGCACCGCCCATGCCGACGGTGCCCTTGGGTGTCCAGGTGCGCGGCGGATTGTATTTCGGCGCGGTCAGCATGCAACGTGGGTCGAGCGGCATCATGAATGGCAGTCCGGGCCAAAATCCGAGCGACGCGACCCAATATTCAGTGCCCGAATGACCGCGGACCAGTTGGTTGATG
>JAJFGM010000150.1 GCA_021776145.1 Kiloniellaceae bacterium
GACGAAATTGTCGAGGAACCCCTGGGTGGCGCGCACCGTGGTCCCGAGACGGTGATCGCGGCACTGGGCGACGTGCTGGAAAAAGGCCTGCTGGAACTTAACCAGGAGGACGGTGCCGAGCTGCGCCGCCAACGTCGCGAGAAATTCCTGCAGATGGGCAAGCGCGGGCTGGGTTGATAGCGCATTTCCGGCGCCCGCCCGGCCAAGGTTGCCGGCCTAGATCAGGTCCGGGTCACATGGAACCGCAAGCGGCGATCCATTGAGCCGGTCAACGTCGAAAGACAGCGTCAATCGGCATAATGCACTGGCAGTTCGGTCGTATGCTTGATGCGCTCCATGGCAAAGCTCGAACTGACATCGGACAGATCCGCGGCCTTGATCAGGCGCTTGTAAACCAGGTCGTAGCTGGCGATGTCCGGGACGACGATGCGCAGCAGATAATCGATGTCGCCGCTCATGCGATAGAACTCCACCACTTCGTCGATCTCATTCACCGCCTTGGCAAAGCCCTCGAGCCATTCGAAAGTATGTTGGTTTGTTTTCAGCCGCACGAAGACGGTCGTTCCGACGTTCAGCTTGTCGGGGTCGAGCAAGGCCACGCGGGCTTGGATGACGCCGGATTTCTCTAGATTTTGAATGCGCCGCCAGCAAGGGGTGGTCGACAGACCGACCTCGGCGGCGATCTCGGCCACCGCCAGGGTGCTGTCCCGCTGCAAGAGGCGGAGAATTTTTCGATCTATGCCATCCATGAAAATTTATACCAAGTAAATACAATATTTGAGAATCAGATTCTAACGACTTATCAAATTTGAGGCATCTTAGCAATCTAAATTTCATGCCTTTGCGTTAGGCTTTCGGCCATTCCACTACCTCTTTTTGGCTGACACGATCTTTACAAGGGAACGCAGCGGGCATGTTCAAGGCGATCTTTACGGAGCATCCGGCCTCGGTCGACGAAACCTATAGCGAGCACATGGGTGCGGCGCTGTCCTTCGCGCTGCCGATGTTTCTCGGCGCTATCGCCTGTCTGGTGCACGCCTTTCTCCCCTTTCTTTTTGTCAAGACCGGCAGCGCCATCATTGGCGGCCTGCACGACCGCATGGTTGTCAACCGCAACCGTCACGGCATCGCCGCCGACGACGACACCCCCGCAAGGCGTGCCGCGTTAAACACGTCGCGCTGACCTCCGATCGGAATTTGGGCCTCCCACCTGATTTGTCATCCCATGTGGGTGCCGCAAGACTACATTGGTCAACGGGATTGGCTGACGCCGTGCAACTGAGTTTCGCCTAGTGTTATGGTTCCGAAATACGGCCCATTTGTCGAACCGTAGTTCGGGGGCTAGACCGCACTAGATTCGAATTTCTAATGTCCTTCCATCCCAAAAATTCAATCACTTGATTTTCAGAATTAGGACACGAGAACTCGGTCGCATAGGGAGGAATCGATTTTTTCGTCTAATTCTCTGCTGCGGCTTTCCCGGTCAGTTCCTCGGTCGTACGCTCAGCAAAGCTCTCGTAAAGCCAGTCCAAGCGAGCGCTGTCCTGACCTCCCGCCAGACCGCCAAGAGCGTAGGACGCAGACACGCCGAAGGCTTGCAAGACCTCGCCATCGGGTCCCTTGACCTTCACATCGCCGTTTATGTGATCGTCACCTGCCATAAACCCGAACATGATTGCGGAGAAGTTGGAGCGGACCCGAACCGACGTCACGGTAATCTCGATGGACGGCAACATGGCGTCCGGGGATGCGGTGATTATGTTGTTTACTTCCAGGGCACGGCGCAGGGTTTTTTCCATCTCAGCCATGTCAAACTTCAGATTGTCGGCGGCTTCGACACGCGCATCATCAGATAGGGCGATGCTCAAGGTCCCGGCTTGCTCGCCCGCGCTATCGAACTGTGGTTGCTGCAATCCTGTTTCCGGCGCGCGCTGCACGCCGGAAGAACACGCCGATATCGCGAAGGCCAAGAAAGCAACGAAAAGTACTTTGACGCGCTGAACTGGAGTGGTCGTGTTTGCGGTGATTTCTGATGCAGTCAACATATCGCTTCCATGCCTGAGTGTTCCGAGATCTGGATCCATAGGGGCTCAAAAGAACGAACTCCAACAGCCTTATTAGAGATCACGGATGCACGATTCGCATCAAGTTATTCGAGTGAGTGCGAAATTACGCACCCTTAAGACGCGGCCAAGCGTGGGAATTCAGGCACGTTTGCATTGGCGATCTAAGGGATCCGACAAGCCGGCTTGCGAAGAAAACTGCGCAACGGAGAAGGCCGGCCCCCGCTGCCGTGCCTCCTATTTGGTCGATACGAGGCCGCCGTCGCTATTGCAATTTTCGGGGCCCTGTCAGGTCTGCTGGTCGACCGAACCAAAGATCCGTTCGACCTCGTCCTTGTACTCCGGGAAGTAGTGCAGGCGGGCGCCGTTATAGAGGATGAGGTGGAGTTTGCCGTCCTCCAGGGCGCCCAAGGCCATGCCGTCGACCTCCAGACCGTGCTCCGTGGCCATGGAGAATTCGAAGCGGAAACCGTCAAGCGCTCCGAATGCGGCGGGCCGCAAGCCTTCGGTTTCGACGTTGGCATTGCCACGCGCGGCAAAACTCGCGGCAACAAATTCGGCGACGTCGCTGGCGCGCATGCCGGGGTCGAAACTTGGGAAGTCTTGCTTGCCCGGTGCCTTGAAGAGGCGGGCGTCCTTTTCCAGGCTGGCATAGAAGATGACGGACTCGAGGTCGGGTCCGTCGGCGGTCCAGGCGACAGCGGTGTCGGGGATCCAGGTCTGGCCGTTTCCGGTGGCCCATTTGTTCCAGGTCATCTGCGGATCGACACTGTAGGCGTCGCCGATGTCCTGGGGTTCGGATTTGACCAGGGAGTACTGCGCGCAGCCGGCAAGCGCCAGCAGGAGAATCGCGAAGAGGGCTGAATGGCGTCTCACGACAACTTTCCTTCGAGTTCGAGAATATAGGATTTGATGATTTCCCGGTCGTCGGCGTTGGGCTCCGCCGCGAGATAGTCGCGGAAGGCCTGGCGCGCGCGACCGAGATTGCCAAGATTCCAATGCACCAGGCCAAGAGCTCGATGGGTGATGCCGGGGGCGTCGCCAGCGGCGAGGGCCATTTCATAGGCCTCGGCGGCCCTACGCTCGCCATCCTCGCGATCCGACATGCGCGCCAGTTCGCCTTGATAGTAGTGGATCTGCCCAAGGTTGCGGCCCTGCTCCGCAAGGTGGTCGAGCAGCACTTGTGTTTGGTCGGTTACGTCCTTGCGCAGTTCGTCGCGCAGCCAGCCGTCGCGGAATCTCTCGGTGTTCTCAAGAAAGCGTTGCGCGGCAACTTCGCCCTGGGCCTGGCTTGCCTCGGCGGCTTTGGCGAGAGTCTCGACGCGCTCTTCCGGGGCCGGGTGGGTGGCAAAAAACACCGACTGTTCCTTTTTCTCGGTCGCGTCACGTTCCTTGATGAGGTATTGCCAGATTTTGGCGGCCTCGCGCGGATCGTAGCCGGCGGCGACAGCGAGGTCGAAACCGATGTCATCGGCTTCACGCTCGTTGTCGCGCGAAAAGGAGAGAATCGTACCGTAGGTTGCGATGGCCGCGATGCTGCCGACGATACCGACGCCGACGCCAGCTGTCGCTATCTGAAAAAAGGCCAGGGCATCGAGTTTGTTGCGGCGATCGCGGAGGCGCTGAATGGAGTGGCGACGTAGGAAGTGTCCGACCTCATGGCCCAGTATGAATGCCAGTTGGGCCTCGTTCTCGGCGCGCAGCAGAAGACCCGACCAGACCGCCATGAAACCATTCGGCGACATGAAGGCGTTGAAGTTGGGAACCTCGAGCAGATAGACCCGCACGTCGCTGCAATAGTCCGGGGCGACGCGGCACATCACCTCGTTAACGTAAGTCTCGAGCTGCGGATCGCGAAGCCGATGTCCCGCCGTCTTGATGCTGCGTTCGAACTTTTTCGACTGCATCCAAATGCCGGCTTCGTCGCTTTCTATCGGCGGTTCTTCCCCGGGCTGCAGGTCGGCGACCTCGCCGGTGGTGACGCAGGCGCTCAGTAGGAAGCTCAGGGTGATCGCCAGTGGCAGGCGGCCCTTGTTCATCTGGCGATCCTCACAGAGGCAGGTCCTTGAGTAGGGTTTTGGTCGCATCGTGCGCCATGTCGGGCTTGCGCAAGTCACCGGCCTGGCTGAACAGGCGGTTGAACCAGACGACGTCGCCGCTGCGCAAGTCGACCAGCGAGGCAAAGCCAATCTGAAGACCGCCTTGGACGTGGACTCCCAACAAGGCTCCGAAGAAAACCACCGCCGCGCGGCCGCCGGTAGAAAAGGAATCGCGAAAGAACACGAACAGAGCGTAGTCGGCATCGTAGGAGTCGCGCAGGGCCGCGGCCTGCTCGCCGAGAGTCCAATCGAGTTTCCCGTCTTTAGTTGGTAGTTTCAGGGCTGGGATGTAGCTGTGGGCGATGATTGTGCCGCCGACGACACCGTGCAGCTTTACGACTTGCAAATGCGCGGCGTCGATTTCGCCCTCCGAGTCGGCGCCGCCATAATTCACCAGAGCATCGCCGCGCTCCGCCATCAGCGCAGAGATCGCCTGCGCGACGTTGGCCCTGCCGGTGGCGGTCCAGGCGGCTTGCGGCAGCAACTCTCCGCCAGCGGTCAACTCCTGCAATTCGACATCCATTGGCATGACAAGAACCCGCGAGTTCATATCCTGATCCGTAATGGCGTCGGCCCGCGTCAGCGGACCATTGACGACGCAGGCGGACAGCAAGAACCCGAAAAGAAGCAAGGAAAGGACACGCATAACGCCGCGACGCGGGGCAAGGCGCGGAACAGAGATCGAGATGGCCGACATTTTTTCCCGTCGCTAAATATTGGTGATCTTCTAAAGACAATGGACAGCTAGGTTCCTCGGGGGACTTCCCGAGTGCAGTGCCAGAAAAGTGTTCACGCCAGGGTATTTGCAACCACCGTATTCGCGAAAGTATGAATATTTGGTTTGGCATATCTATGGAAAACGAGGCGGGAATTGAAGGCTGTCGAGCGGTTCAAAAATTCAACTTCCGCTCAAGTCCGGCGCGGTCCAGGGCGTGCGCTCGATGGTGCGGCGGCCGAATGCGGTGATCTCGATGCTGGAGACATCGGGATTGACCCTGACCAGCTTTAGCCAGCCCTTGGTGCGGCATTCGTGCACGGTGCGCCAGAGGATGGAATCATCGCGCGGATCGGTGATTGCAATGCGCCCCGACATGATCAGCTGTTCCAGAAGCAGTCGCTGTTGCGGCAGGATTGTCGTCATGAGTATTCGGCGTATGACAAGAAGGTTGTCCCAGGCCGCTGAAGTCGCATTCAGTCGCGCGGGTGTTAGACCCACGGCCAAGTAAAAAACGCCCGTGGCCACTTGAGTGCCGGAACTCGCGAATTACGCATCATTCGGGCCGCCGCCTGTCAATTCTCTGCGTACCGGCCAAACCGCGCAGCTGGCGGTTCAGCTGGCGTTGCCCGCAAGGACCCGGCAAAGCTGGCTGACTGCGTCTTGATGTCGGTCATTTTCGATCTTCGAGAAGTTGCGTGCGAGATCGAGACACATGCGCTGGCGTTGGTCCAGGCTGGTCGCGTTCCCCTCTATCCCCTCGTAAAAGAACTCGACACCGACACCGAGGACCTTGGCGATACCAAAGAGACGGCCCGCCGACACCCGGTTGATGCCGCGTTCGTACTTGTGTGCTTGCTGATAGGTCACGCCAATCAGATTTGCCAGTTGTTGCTGGGTCAAGCCCAGCATCGTCCGCCTTTCGCGAATGCGGCGGCCGACATGACGTTCGATATCGTGTATATCCGGAGAGAATTTGCTCACTTCATATGACCCACGTCGCTAAACCATTGATAAGTAAGTTATGCTGAACTCTTCATTAGCAATAGACCTTTTAAACGAAACTGCTGAATAAAAAAAGGTAAAGATCGCTCATCGCGCGAACGCTTGGCGTTAGAAACTTTGTCGCGTATGCGTTTTCTCGCTGTTTTCCGTAGGTTTTGCCTTGTTATCGCGCGCCAAATTCGATCTTTGCCGAACCAGGCCGAGTATGGCGTCGATCATCGGTGTTTCGACTCCTGTCAGCCGCCCCATTTCTGCGACCACGCCGACAAGGGCGTCGGTTTCCAAGTCGCGGCCGCGCTCGAAGTCCTGCAACATCGAGCTCTTATGCGAGCCGACTCCGGCGGCGCGATCGAGCCGGGCGTCAACGTCGATCAGGGACGTAATCCCCAGGGACCGGGCCACCGACCGGGCCTCCACCATCATGACCCGCGCCACCGCACGGGTGTCTGGATCCACGGCGATTTCCCTTAGATTGCCGCCGGTCAGCACGCTGATCGGGTTGCAGGAAAGGTTGCCCCAGAGC
>JAJFGM010000016.1 GCA_021776145.1 Kiloniellaceae bacterium
GTGGTAGGGCAGGAATCCGGCGGCCGGATCGATGGCGACCTTGAGGATCTTTTCCGGCGTCCGCGCCGCGACTTCTTCGATCTCCATGCCGCCCTCGGTGGAGGCCATGACCGTGACGCGGCTGGTGGCGCGGTCGATAAGCATGCCCAAATAAAGCTCGCGCTGAATATCGCAGCCCTCTTCGATGTAAAGGCGCTTGACCTCCTTGCCGGCCGGCCCGGTCTGCTTGGTTACCAGCACGTGGCCGAGCATCTTGCGGGCGCTTTCGCGCACGTCGTCAAGGGACTTGCAAAGCCGCACGCCGCCATCGCCGTCGGGATCGTCGCGAAAGCGTCCGGCGCCGCGACCACCGGCATGAATCTGGGATTTGACCACCCAGATCGGACCGCCCAATTCGCGCGCCACGTTTTCGGCTTCGTCAGGCGTATAGGCGACGTTGCCGCGTGGCACCGCAACGCCGGATTTGGCCAGCAGGCTTTTGGCCTGGTATTCGTGAATGTTCATGTTTGCCGCATCAGGTTGATGAAAGGGAATCCCAGGCTATTGACCGGTCGGCTTTCCTGGCCGCGCCACCGGCCACAGGCTGAAATTTACCAATACAGGTCGATTGCTCAATACAGGTCGAGCGCAAGTTCGGGTCGATTGAATTTCTCGATTCTGTTGCGTTCGCTTGTTGCCGGCGCGCAAGGGGACCGGCACGGAATAGCAGAGATAGATTAACACCCTGTAGAGACAGCGCAACTGCACAGGGTCGCCGCCGTCCACCGACTCGGGCCGCAATCGGCCCTTCAAGATTCGAGTGCCAAACCGCCAAATCGTCCCCCCTTACGGCCAAGCTTCCGCTTCGCCGCCTGCCCTAGTGGCGCGTCACGGCCGGTATGGCCGGCGCGGCTGCCGCGCTCTTGGCGGGCGCCGCTTTCGCCGCCGGCTTCCGGGCCGCGGGTTTTTTGGCCACAGGTTTCTTGGCCACAGGTTTTTTGGCCACAGGTTTCTTGGCCACAGGTTTTTTGGCCGCGGGTTTCTTGGCCGCGGGTTTCTTGGTCGCGGGTTTCTTGGTCGCGGGTTTCCGCGCCACAGGTTTTTGGGCCGCAGATTTTCGGGCTGCCGGTTTTCGGGCTGCCGGTTTTCGGGCGGCGGGCTTCCTGGCCGCCGGCTTGCGGGCGGCGGCTTTCGCCATGGGGGCCTTCCTTGCCGCCGGTTTCTTTGCCGCGGGTTTCTTCGCCGCGGGTTTCGCCGTCGACTTCGCCGCCAATCGCTTGCAGACATCGACCAGGCCACGTACCGACGCGATGGAGGTGTCGAGCATCTTCTTTTCGGTCGCGTTGAGCTTGAGCTCGACGATCCGCTCGATGCCGCCGGCGCCGATCACTGCCGGCACGCCGACATAGAGGTTGCGCACACCATACTGCCCACTCAAATGGGCGGCGCAGGGTAGCACCCGCTTCTTGTCCTTGAGATAGGACTCGGCCATGGCGATGGCCGAGGACGCCGGCGCGTAAAAGGCCGAACCGGTTTTCAGCAGGCCGACGATCTCGGCGCCGCCGTTGCGCGTGCGCAGCACGATCTCATTGACCCGCTTCTGCGATATCCAGCCCATCTTGACCAGTTCCGGTAGCGCGATGCCGGCGACCGTGGAGTGGCGCACCATCGGCACCATGGTATCGCCATGGCCGCCGAGCACGAAGGCCGAAACATCTTCGACCGAGACACCCATCTCTTCGGCCAGGAAGTAACGGAAACGCGCCGAATCGAGCACGCCCGCCATACCGACGACCTTGTTCGCCGGAATGCCGGCGGCCTGCTGTAGAACCCAGACCATGGCATCGAGGGGATTGGTGATGCAGATGACAAAGGCCTTGGGGCAGTTGCGCTTGATGCCGGCGCCGACCGACTGCATGACCTTGGCGTTGACTTCCAGCAGGTCGTCGCGACTCATGCCCGGGCGGCGCGGAATACCGGCGGTGACAATCACCACGTCGGCGCCGCGAATGGCGGTGTACTTGCTGGCACCGGCCAATTTGGCGTTGAAACCCTCGACCGGGGACGACTGTGCAAGATCCAGTGCCTTGCCCTGCGGCACGCCGTCGACAATATCGAAGAGCACGATATCGCCGAGTTCCTTGAGACCGGCGAGCAGCGCCAATGTACCGCCGATGTTGCCGGCACCGATGAGCGCAATCTTCTTGCGAGCCATGTTGTGAGTTCCCCTGCGGAGTGGTGGTAGATAGAAAAGGCACCGCCCCGGCGACCTTCTTTGAAGGCAGGACTTTGCCGTATGGAAGATTATGGTTAACTAGCGCGAATTCGACAGCGGGGCAAGTAAACCCCGGCGTGATTCCGGCGATGACGGCAAAGCGTCGCATCCAGCTTCCCGCTGGCCGCCCGCGCCGGCGATCGTGGCGCGCCAAGGACCGCGGCGCCACGCCGATGGGGCGATCGGGCCACGCCGGTTCGGCGACCGCGTCACGCGGGTTCGGCGAGCGGATCAACCCTCCGCCGGCAGGTGCGCCAAGTCTAGGTATTCGCTTGAACGCATCTCCTGCAAACGCGAAGCGGTGCGTTCGAACTCGAAGGCACCGCCGCCGCCGCGGTAAAGTCGCTCCGGCGGTTCGGCCGCCGCCACCACCAGTTTGACGCGGTGTTCGTAAAGCGCATCGACGAGGGTCATGAAGCGGCGCGCTTCATTGTGTTTTTCCGACCCTAGTTTGGGCACGCCGTCGAGCAGAACGGTATGGTACCGCGCCGCCAGCGCCAGATAGTCCGCCGGCCCCAAGGGTTCCTCGCAAAGGCCGGCGAAGGAAAAACGCGCGACGCCGGCGGCGGCGCAGGGCACGGGAATGCTACGCCCCTTCCGCTCGATGGTTTCGGCCACCACCGAAGCCCCCTCGGTCAAGCGCGCGAAGGCCTCGTCAAGCGCGCGCGCCGCGGTCGCGCCGAGCGGCGCGTGGTAGACCGGCATGCTTTTCAGGCGCGCCCGCCGATAGTCGACACCACCGTCGAGCATGAGAATATCGAGACGCGCTTTCATCAGTTCGATGAAGGGAAGGAACTGATCGCGCTGCAGACCGCCCTCGTAGAGCCGGTCCGGCGGCCAGTTCGAGGTCGCCACGACAACCACGCCGCAGGCAAAGAGTGTCTCGAAGAGGCGGCCGAGGATCATCGCATCGGCGATATTGACGACGTGGAACTCGTCGAAACAGAGCAGCCAGGTTTCCTCCGCGAGCTGTGCCGCCAACTCCGGCAGGGGGTCGGCTTTTTCGCCCTTGGTCTCCTGGCGCCAGGCATGCAGGCGATCCTGCACTTCGGCCATGAAGGCGTGGAAATGCACCCGGCGTTTGCGCTCCAATGGCGCGGCCTGGAAAAACATGTCCATCAGCATCGATTTGCCGGTGCCGACGCCGCCGAAGATATAAAGGCCTTGCGGCGGATCGACTCGCCGCCGCGCCAGGCCGAGCCGGGCCTTCCAACTTCCCTTGCCGTTGTCGGGCTGGTAATGCCGCAGGGCATTGTGCAGCGACTGCAGCTTTTCCGCCGCCAGTTCCTGCTCCGGATCGGGACGCAACTCGCCGGATCTACGGCGGTCGCGATAGGCCTGCAGCGGTCCGTCTGTCATTGTCGCAATTCGTCAGCCGTATCAGGGGTGATCGTCGCCGTACCACGCCCAGGCGGCAAGGTTGGTCCGATCGTGCGAAAGTCTGCCAGATTCGAACAAACAAAGGGTTACGCCGCGGCGTGCCATCAAGCCATAGCCACCAACCCAGTCACCGCCCACCCAATCACCGCCCACCGGCAACCCTGAGAATGGCCCCGGTGGCATAGGAGGCGGCCGGCGACGCCAGCCAAAGAATCGGTTCGGCGATCTCCTCGGGCGCGGCGGCGCGGCCGATCGGCACCTTCGGCGCATCCTCGACCAGGCGGTTGGGCATGCCCGACGCGGCATGGATTCCGGTTGCGACGAAGCCCGGCGAGACGGCGTTGACGCGAATCCCTTCGCCGGCAACCTCCTTGGATAGACCAAGTGTGAAGCTGTCGACGCCGCCCTTGGCGGCGGCATACCAGACATACTGGTCAGGACTGCCCAGGGTCGCGGCACCGGAAGAGACGTTGACGATGGCACCGCCGTCTCCGCCATGCCGTGTCGACATGCGCCGCACGGCCTGGCGCGCGCACCAGATGGTCCCCAAGAGATTGACCTCGACGACATGGCGTATGGTCTCCTCGGGCGCTTCGTCGAGGCGGTTGACCCAGCCCGACAGCCCGGCGTTGTTGACCAGCACCGTGACCCGGCCGAGTTCGCGGTCGACGGTCTCGAAGAGCGCCGCCGCTTCCTCGGCGCGCGCCACATCGGCGCGCACCGCGATGGCCTTGCCGCCGCCGCCGGTGATCTCGCCGACCAGCGCCTCGGCGGCGGCGGAGTCGCTATGATAGTTGACGCAGACTGCGTAGCCCCGCGCCGCCGCCAGGCGCGCCGTCGCCGCGCCAATTCCCTTGCTGGCCCCGGTCACCACCATGATCCCAGTCATCTCTCGCCTCCCAATAAGCCGAAGAAGTCAGTCGGCGAAGCGACGTTCCATTTCACGCCGTGCCACCAGCGCCGGCGTTGCCGGATCGAGCGCGACATCGTCCCAGGTCACGACGCGTCCCGCCGCGACCGGCCGCGTCACGCCGACGTTTTGCGCCAGACCGATCGGCAAGGCACCGGCGGCAAGCGATTGCGTCGCCGGCATCAGCTTGCCCCAGACGGCATAACCGCCTTCACCGTCGAGGTTTTGGCCGACGCTGAGATCGCGTTTGGCGACGGCGGCGACATCGCCGCGAAACCCCCGCGGCGCGCCGGTCGGCTCGCGGCGCAGAGCCGCGCTCAGCACCGAGATGCCGAGTTCAAGCCCGATCAGATGATAGGGTTTGTACATGGCGCTGTAGCGCCCGCTGTCGTCGGTGATCAGACCGTATTCGGAAAAGCAGCGCGCCGTATAGTCGCCGCTACGTCCGGCCGGCGCCTCGAAAACGACGTACATGCCCCAACGCAGGTCGCGCTCGACGTCCTGGCCATTGCGGCGCAGCGACGAGACGACCTCGACCTGGCCGCTGTGATGCAGGGTTCCGCCGGCGGCCGCCGGTTTCAGCACCTGCGCCAATTCGTCAACATCGCACGGTGGAAAGGCCAGCCCGTCGGGCGAGGGGTCGAGGCCGGTCGCGTTGGCGACGGCGGCCATCTCGATCGCCGATTTGGTGCCATCGTCGAAAGAGTTGAACATCTGCGGATTCATGCCGCCGGTCGCCGCCTGTTCCGGCGAAATGCCAAAATGATCCCAGACCGTATCCGGGGTCGAGGCGTGGAAGGACGGCATGTACTTCGTTCCCTTGCCGGCAGCGACGACACCTAGCCCGGCGGCCCGCGCCCAATCGACCATCTCACAGATCAAGGCCGGCTGGTCGCCATAGGCCAACGAATAGACCAGGCCCGCCGCCTCGGCCTCGGCCGCCAGCAGAGGCCCCGCCAAGGCATCGGCCTCGACGTTGACCATGACCATGTGGCGGCCTTGGCGCACCGCGGCACGGGCGTGTGCTATTCCGGCGGCCGGATGCCCGGTGGCGTCGATCACCACCTCCAGGCCGTCGGCGGCGATCAAGGCCATGGCGTCGTCAGTGATACAGGTCGTCTGTCGCGTAAGGGCCTCGCTCAGGCTCTTGGCGCCGATACGTTCGTCTGTCCAGCCGGTGGTTTCGAGCGCCGCCTTGGCGCGTCGCGGATCGAGGTCGGTGACCCCAAGCAGGTGCAGGCCGGGCATGCCGCAGGCCTGGGCCAGGAACATGGAGCCGAACTTGCCGGCGCCGATCAGACCGACGCGCACCGGCCGGCCGTCATCGCAACGCTTTTGCAGAAGATGATGGAGGTTCAAGGGAAGATTTTCCTGTTCCGGGGGTGTTGCCGACCAGTTGCGCTGCCCGGCTTCGGCGCGGCGCGCTCAGGCGTCTTCGCGCGCCAGCTCCAGCAGACAGTCGTCGCGCAACACTTCGATGGGCGTAAAGTCGCGATGCGCGATCCACTCGTCGCGCTTGAACTGCCGGATGTGATTGTCGACATGGCAGGCGCTGATATAGACGATGGTGCGGTCCCACGGCGAGATGTTGGCCGGCGAGGCGTGCACCAGGTTGCAGTGAAACAACAGGACCGAGCCGGCCGGACCCTTGGGTGCGACCATGCCGCCTTCCGCCGCCAACCGGGCCACCGTCGCCTTGTCGAGCGTCCACAACGGATATGAGGTCGTAAGAAGATCGTGGCCGGCTTCCAGCTTGCCTTGCTTGTGACTGCGCGGAATGAACATCAGCGCGCCGTTGAACTCGGTCACGTCGTCGAGGAACATCGCGACGTTCATCGCCCTCGGTTCCGGCATCAGATCGTCGCGCGCCCAGGTGCCGTAGTCCTGGTGCCACTGCCAGACGTCGCCGTCGAAGGCCGCCTTGCCGTTGACCTTGTACTGATGGATGTAGACCGGCCCGTCGAGCAGCTGCATGACCGGACCGATCAGCCGCGGATGCGCGCCGAGACGGCGGAAAGCCTCGTTGTAGTGATGCGCGGCAAAGGCCGTGCGCACCGCCTCGCCATCGCGTTCGCGCCACACTTCCTTGCGGCGCTGCGCGAACACCCGCGGCACCTCGTCACGCAGCACCGCCACTTCGGCGGCGGAATAACAGCCCGGCAGGAAAAGGTATCCCTCTTCCTCGAACTCGGCGACCTGTTCCTCGGTGAGCTTCATGACGACGCTCCTCTTACCCGGCGGGACGAATTGTTTGCAATCCGGCACAAGCTTACGCTTTTCGGCGGGGCGCGAAAAGATGGCTACGGCGTTCAGCGAAACGGCATTCTTTCAATGCCGGCCGCTTCCAGGACTCCGGGAAATACTTTAGGCTCCGCAAAACCGCCGAGGGCAAATCCGCCGAGGGCAAAACCGCCGGGGGCAAAACCGCCGGGGAAAGAAAGCGATATGGACGAAGAAGTTTTCAATATGGAACTGCGCAAGTTCCTCAAGAAAGTCGGGGTTACCTCGCAGCGCGAAATCGAGCAGGCCGTGCGCGCCGCCATCTCGGCGGGGACACTGAGCGGCACCGAGACCCTGAAAGCGACGGTGAAGCTGTCGGTTGCCGGCCTCGACCTCGCTGCGGAAATCAACGGCGACATCTCGCTGAGCTAGCGCCTGCGCATATTGATTGAGGGCACTATTCGCCGTAGGCCGGCGGCAAGGCCAGGCCTTTCTCGGCCATGACCTTGCGCAGGCGGTCGGGATAGTCGGTGATGATGCCATCAACGCCGAGTTCGATCAGCGCGGCCATGTCAGCGGGCTCGTTGACGGTCCACACGACGACCTTCAGCCCAAGTCGTTGCGCTTCGGCCAGATCGGCGTCGCGCAGGTCACGGTAGTAGGGTGACCAGACGCTGCCGCCAACACTGTCGATCGCCTGCGGCACGGACAGGGTTTCGGCGTCGAGATCAAGACCGTCGGTCCAGGGCGAGACGCCGGGTTCGCCGCGCTGCAAGTTGTCGAGCCAGGTACGCTCGGCCGTCAAATAAACGCGGGTGACTTCGGGCAGGCGCGCTTTCATCAGCGACAGGCTGCGCCAGTCGAAGGACTGCACAGCGGTGCGCCCGGCGATGCCGGTTTCTTCGATGATTTCGGCCAGCGCCTCGACGAAGGCCGCCGGCGCGGCCGTGTCGTTCGCTGCCAGGGGCGAGATCTTGGTTTCGATGTTGTAGCGGATACGGCCACCGGAGCGCGCCTCGGCCAGGGCGACAACTTCCGCCAGGCTCGGCATCGCGACACCGTCGAGGCCAAGCTGATCGGGAAACCGCTGGGCGACCTTGCCGCCCGGCGCCGCGCGCCCGAGGTCGAAAGTCTTGATCTCGGCCAGGCTTAAGTCCTTGAGGGCCGGCGCCGGCGCCTTGAGGAAGGCGCCGTCGGGGCCGCGGGTGCGCGCCGGGTCGAGGTGAGGATCGTGGTGAACCACCAGGATTCCATCCCTGGTCATCCCGAGATCCATTTCCAAGGTGGTCACGCCGATGGCCAGGGCGGCGGCAAAAGCCGGCAAGCTGTTTTCCGGATAGAGACCGCGCGCGCCGCGGTGACCCTGCAGGTCGAAGACGCCGGCGGGATCGGCGGCCAGCCGCGTCGGTCCCGCCTGTAGAAAGACAATGGCCACCGCGGCCAGGAGCAGCAGAAAGGTGATTCCCAGCAACCCTTTCGAAGTCGCGGACAGGCCGCCACGCGGCGGCTGTGGCGCCGTGCCGGTCACGTCACTTCGCGCGGTGCCAGCGCCCGCATCCAGTCGGCGGTCTCGCGCGCCTGCGCGCCGGCGGTCGCCTCCAGACCGGCGGCGGCGCCGGCGATTTGAGCCGGCGTTCTATTTTGGTTGAATTTGGCCTTGGCCTCGAGCCGCGCAACGGGGATCTCGAAGGCGACGATACCGCGCATCATGGCATCGACATAGTCCGTGGCCTGGCTGTCGAGGCGCCAAGGCGGATCGAGGTTCGCCTCCTGGCGTTCGGTCAAGCGCTCCAGCAGAGCCCGCACGTCGCCGGCGCTGTCGAGGATGCGCGGTGTGCCGTAGGCGTGCACGGCAGCGTAGTTCCAGGTCGGCACCGCCGGCTTTTCGGTGCCGTACCAGGTCGGCGAGATATAGGCGTGCGGACCCTGGAACACGACCAGCACGTCCTGGCCCGCCGCCGCCAGTCCGGCGAAGTCGCGCCACTGCCGGTTGGCGCGCGCCATGTGCGCCATCAGGGTGCCATGCGGCCCGCGCTGCGCATCGTACATGAACGGCAGGTGCGTTGCTTCGATGCGGCCGTCGAGCGCCGTCACCAAAACTGCGAAGTCGAAGCGGTCGATGATGTCGCGCACGCGCGACGGCTCGGTCAGGGCGAAGTGGTCGGGAACGTGCATCTCACCTCCGTTGTCGGCCCACGCTCGGCGGCACAAGCTGGGCGGCCCAAGCGCGGCAGTCGGGGCCCTCGTCAAGCGAAGGCTATCCGCAGTGCCTCGGATAGAAAAGTGCCACTTGCGCCGACGGCCACCGGCCACTGTAGTTGACCCGGCGGCTCAGGCGGCCGTCAGAGGCCCGCGTGTCAGCCCTTGCGCTCGATCATCAGCTTCTTGATCTCGGCGATGGCCTTGGCCGGATTGAGGCTCTTGGGGCAGGTCTTGGTGCAATTCATGATGGTGTGGCAGCGATAGAGACGGAAGGGATCTTCCAGCGCATCGAGACGCTCGCCCGTCGATTCGTCACGGCTGTCGGCAATCCAGCGATAGGCCTGCAACAAGATGGCCGGGCCGAGATAACGGTCGCCGTTCCACCAATAACTGGGACAGGACGTGGAACAGCAGAAACACAAGATGCACTCCCACAGGCCGTCCAGCTTGGCGCGCTCTTGCGGACTCTGCAGGCGCTCGCGCTCGGGCGGCGGAGTGTCCGCCTTCAGCCACGGCTCGATCGCCGTGTACTGCGCATAGACCTGGGTCAGGTCGGGCACCAGATCCTTGACAACCGGTTGATGCGGCAAGGGGTAGACCTTCACCTCGCCTGCGACTTCGCTGATGTACTTTGTACAGGCCAGGGTGTTGGTGCCGTCGATGTTCATGGCGCAGGATCCACAGACACCCTCGCGGCAGGACCGACGGAAGGTCAAGGTCGGGTCGACCTCGTTCTTGATCTTGATCAGGGCGTCGAGAACCATCGGCCCGCAGTTCTCGATGTCGACCTGATAGCTATCGACACGCGGGTTCTGGCCGTCGTCCGGATTCCAACGGTAGACCTTGAAGGTCTTGAGGTTCTTGGCTCCCTCTGGCGCGGGGTGGCTGGTGCCTGTCCCGATCTTCGAGTTCGCCGGTAACGCAAATTCTGCCATGCAGATTGCCCTTCTGGTGCTAGTCCAACACTTGGCCGATCACAACACTTGGCCGATCAATAGACCCGGGCCTTGGGTGGGAATGTCTGCACTTCGTTGGTCAAGGTATTGAGGTGGACCGGACGGTAGTCGAAACTCACCGCGCCAGCCTCGTCGCAGTAGGCCAAGGTGTGCTTCATCCAGTTTTCGTCGTCACGATCGGGAAAATCCTCGCGCGCGTGGGCGCCGCGGCTTTCCTCGCGGTTTGCCGCCGACGACATGGTGACACGCGACTGGTACAGCAGATTGTCGAGCTCCAGCGCTTCGACCAGGTCGGAGTTCCAGACCATCGAACGATCCGTAACGCCGAGGTCGCCGCGCTTGCTCCAGATCTCGCCCAACTCCGCGACACCTTGATCCAGCACTTCGCCGGTGCGGAACACCGCCGCATGGCCCTGCATGCTGCGCTGCATCTCCAGGCGCAATTCGGCTGTCGGAATCGGGCCGTCGGCGTGGCGCGTCCTGTCGAGCCGGTCCAGCGCCGGCTCGTCGGCATCGCTCGGCAGCGGCGCCTGGCTGGCGCCGGGCACCAGGATTTCGGCGCAACGCTTGGCGGCCGAGCGACCGAAGACCACGAGATCGAGCAGCGAATTGGAGCCCAACCGGTTGGCGCCATGCACCGAAACACAGGCGGCCTCGCCGATGGCCATGAGGCCGGGAACCACACTATCGGGGTTGCCGTCCTTGACGTGTACCACCTCGCCGCTGAACAGCGCCGGAATGCCGCCCATGTTGTAGTGACAGGTCGGCAGCACCGGGATCGGTTCCTTGGTGACGTCGACACCGGCGAAGATACGCGCCGATTCGGCGATGCCCGGCAGACGCTCGTTGATCAGATTTGGATCCAGGTGCTCGATGTGCAGGTGAATGTGGTCGTTGCTGGCGCCGACGCCGCGGCCCTCGCGGACCTCCATGGTCATCGAGCGCGAGACGACGTCGCGACTCGCCAGATCCTTGGCCGAGGGCGCATAGCGCTCCATGAAACGCTCGCCCTCGGAGTTCGTCAGGTAGCCGCCCTCGCCGCGTACGCCCTCGGTGATCAGACAGCCGGCGCCGTAGATACCGGTGGGATGGAACTGCACGAACTCCATGTCCTGCAGCGGCAGGCCGGCACGCAGCACCATGGCGTTGCCGTCGCCGGTCTGGGTGTGGGCGCCGGTGCAGGAGAAATAGCTGCGGCCATAGCCGCCCGTCGCCATGATCACCATCTGCGCGCGGAAACGGTGCAGCACGCCGTCGTCGAGATTCCAGGCGATGACGCCGCGGCACATGCCGTCTTCCATCATCAAGTCGATGGTGAAGTACTCGATGAAGAACTCGGCATGCCGGCGCAGGCTCTGTTGATAGAGCGTGTGCAGCATGGCGTGGCCGGTGCGGTCGGCGGCGGCACAAGTGCGTTGGGCGATGCCCTCGCCAAAGCGCGTGGTCATGCCGCCAAAGGGTCGTTGGTAAATCTTGCCGTCCTCGGTACGGCTGAAGGGCATGCCGTAATGCTCGAGTTCGAGGATCGCCGGCGCCGCCTCGCGCACCATGTACTCGATGGCGTCCTGGTCGCCCAGCCAGTCCGAACCCTTGACGGTGTCGTACATGTGCCAGCGCCAGTCGTCCTCGCCCATGTTGCCGAGCGAAGCAGAAACCCCGCCTTGAGCCGCGACGGTATGGCTGCGAGTCGGGAATACCTTGCTGATGCAGGCCGTCTTCAATCCGGCTTCGGCCAGTCCCAGGGTCGCCCGCAATCCGGCCCCACCGGCCCCGACCACCACCACGTCATAGGTGTGATCGACAATCTCATAGGCCTTGGTGGCGGACGCCGCGCCGTTTCCGGCCGCGGTTTGCGACGCGTTGCTCATGGATTATCCCTTGAAGAGAATCAGCAAGACGGAAAGGGTGCCGGCGAGGCACAGCAGGATCGAAGCGGCGGCGACAACCAGCAGCAGCGCCAGTTTCATCGCTTCGCCGTGCACGTAGTCCTCGATCACCACCTGCAGACCGAGATAGGCGTGATAGAAGGTTGCAACGATCAGCAGCAGCAACAGACTGGCAACGACGGGGGATGCCACCCAGGCACGCACTGTATAGAAGTCGGCGCCGGCCATGGCCGCCAGCGAGGCGGCGAACCAAAGAGTCAAGGGGATCAGCGCAAGCGCGGTCAGGCGCTGCGACCACCAATGTGCCGTGCCATCCTTGGCCGAACCCAAGTGGCGCACGCGGGCGAGGGGGGAGCGCAGGCTCATGCCGCACCTGCCATCATGACGTAGCCGAGGATCCAGGCCGCCAGTGTCAGCCCCGCCGAGGCGGCAACCACCATGATCCCGGAACGCTGCACGGTCGGCAGTTCGAAACCGAGGCCGACATCCCAGAACAGATGCCGGATGCCGTTACAGAGATGATAGAAGAGGGCGAAGGTCCAGCCGAAAAGCAGCAAACGGCCGATGAACGAACCAATGAGCGACCGTGCCGTTTCGAAGGCGCCAGCGCCCGATGCCGCGGCGACCAGCCAATAGACCAGCAGCAAGGTGCCGAAGGCAAGCGCCACCCCGGTCAGGCGATGCAGGATCGACAGCATCGATGTCAGTTGCGGCTTGTAAATCTGTAGGTGTGGAGATAGGGGCCTGCTGTGGCTTGTCATGAATCGCCTTCCCGACGCGAGGGAGGGACAGAGGAGGAAAGGAATCCCACCCGCCGGCTCAAGAAACGAGCCGAATCTGGTTTAGACTGCTGGAATCTCCTAGTCAACAAATCCCTCTTTGCATGTTTTTACGACTCAGACGTCGCCTTAGTTCACGTGCCTTGGCCGTGGTTAATATGTGCAAGATTGTTGCTGCGGTGCAACAAAAATATGACCCGATTGCGCCCCTCCCGGCAGAACACACCATATTTTGTGGCATTAACGTCGGTCGAGACAATGAAAGCCGTTCTTTGTGGATAAGTTTGTGGAAAAACTGGTGGCCAATTGTGCAGTCTTAACCATTTTATACACAGAAATATTCGGAATTACTTTGATTTCATCTTGTTTCTATTCTGATTTCCAGCGAGCATGTTCTTGCACGCGAAAGCGCCGGTCTCCGGTTCTCGCGTTCCACACGGCGGCTTCGGCGGCCGGGTGCCGGTCTCGACGGATTGCGAATCTCGGTTCGTATTTCTGTCGTGCTCCATCCCAGGGGCTTTCGGGCTCCAGGGGTCTCTTCCCAAACCGTCTTCGGATGGCGCGGGTTTGCCGAGGGGTTTTCGGACCCCGACAGCATCGAGACTCCGCAGCGAACCCTAACGGGTTCGGGCTTGCAGGGTCGGGTTGTCTTCGGACGCTTGATCAGCCGGTCGACAGGTCTTCGGACTTGTTCGGGAGGCGGGCGAAGGGCAGTTGGCTTTCGGGTCTTCGGTCCTTGGAGCGGTCGCAAAGATCGGGGCTTCGGCCTCAATCGGCGCGAAACGGCGAATAACAGGTGGCTGGAGGGTCGTGGGGGCTCTTGGAGAGATAACCTCTCTTTGGGAAACACCATGATCCGGCGCCGATGGCCCGAGTTGCCCTGCAGGTCTTGGCCGTCGGTTCGAAAGTCTTGGTAGGCCCCCGCGCCTCCAATCTTTCGGGAAGATCGAGAATTTCACCTTCGGGTGGAGAGCTCGGTTGACCGGGCGGGCGATGTTTCTTCGGATGCATCGCCGGGTTCGAAGGCAGCGAATTCTCTCACGAGTTTTTGGTGCCGCGTTATCAAGAGCCTTTCGGGGATCTTGGCGACATTCGGATCTCGGAACGCGGTTTTTCGGAACCCGTTACTGTTCGGATCGGCAAAGGAACGTCGGAAACCGGGTTCGCCCGGCTCTTGAGGGACCAGCGCGGAACCGGAAGGGTTGGTTGAGGGTTTGCCGCTGACGATCGAACGGGTTCGTGAGCCTTTCGGGGCTCACCGTTCCTTCCGCTGCCGCCGCTGGTCTCGCCAGGTCCAGCGACGGCGCGGGGAACGTAAAAACCCCGCCGCCTCGAGTGTTCGAGCCGGAAACGGCTCCTGAGGCGTCGGGGTGTGCTCTGATCCGGGGCACGGCGCAGTGAGGTCTGACCTCTCTGCACCCGGCGCCTCATTCTTTATCAGCCCGATTTGCGTATTTCAACTAAATTTTGTGCCTTCGGCCAAAAATAATCTATATGTGGGGTGTCTGTCAGCACTCTTGCCATTGCGCCGGAACCACGAACCCGGAACCGCGAACCCGGAACTGCGAACAGGGCAAAATCGCTTGATCCAGAGTCACTTACGGGTGGCTCCGCGGTGATCCGACCGGTGCCAATCAAATCAGTTTTGTCGTGGCATCAAGACCGTGTAGTCGAGGTCGAGTACCACGGCGGGATGGTATTTTCCGCCGGCGTCGCGCCAGGGAAATTCGGCGCAGGCCAGATCCTTGGTCGCCACCGTGCGCAGGCGCAATGCGCCGACGTCTTCGCGCCCGGCGATGGCGAAACTGTCCAGCACCTCGGACCAGGCATAGATGGTGTCGCCGGCGAAACTCGGAGCCGTATGGGCACCGCCGTTGATGGCCGCAATCTTGATGGCATTTGCCAGGCCGTTGAAGCTGAGCGCGCGGGCGATCGAGATGACATGCCCGCCATAGACGATGCGGCGACCGAAACGGCCGTCCTTCTCGCTGTGCAGATTAAAATGCACCTTGGCGGTGTTCTGATAGAGACGCGTCGCCAGTTGATGTTCGGCCTCTTCGATGGTCATGGCGTCGACGTGGTCGATCTTTTCGCCCACCGCGTAGTCGTCCCACAGGTGCGGCGATCCGCCGCGCGCGCTGTCGAAGGCGGCGAATTTCCAGGCCGGCACCTGCAACTCCCGGGCGGCGACGGCATTCGGCAGGTCGGGCACGCTGGGCGGCGGCGGCGGACTGGCGGCATCGCGCTTGCGCACCATCACCCAGCGCACATAGTCGAGCACAGTCTCGCCGGTCTGCTTGACGCCCGTCGAGCGCACATAGACCGTGCCGGTCTTGCGGTTGGAGTTCTCCTTCAGGCCAATGACCCGGCTCGTCGTCGTCAGGGTGTCGCCGGCATGGACCGGCGCCGCAAAAACGCAGGCCGCGTAGCCGAGATTGGCCACGGCGTTCAGCGAAACGTCCGGCACTGTCTTGCCGAAAACCACATGGAAGGCCAAGAGGTCGTCGAGTGGTGCCGTCGACAGTCCGAGGCCGCGCGCCACCTCGTCGGAGGACTGCAGGCAAAAGCGCGAACCATAAAGTGCCTGGTAAAGCGCGCGATCTCCGTCGTTCAAGCTGCGCGGTGTCGCGTGGTGCAGTTCCTGATCCAGCGCGAAGTCTTCGAAGTAGTTGCCGCCGTTGGTTTTACTCATGGGCTCGCTCATGCACCGGGCATCCCTACTTCCTCAGGTTTCGCCGCCGCCCGCGCCGCGGGAAGAGCAGTTTAGGCCGCCGACTCCGCCTCTGCACGTTCGGCGATGGCCGCCGCCATGGCGACAATACGCTGCGCGTTCTCGACGTGCAGGTTCTCGATCAGCTTGCCCTCGAAAACCGCGACGCCCTTGCCTTCGGCCATGGCGGCGCCGTGGGCCTCGATGATCTTGACGGACCATTCGATCTCGGCCGGCGATGGCGCGAAGGCCTCGTTGGCGATGCCCAGGGTGCGCGGGTGGATCAGCGTCTTGCCGTCGAAACCGAGGTCGACGCCCTGACGGCAGGAATACTCTAGGCCCGCATCATCACGCAGATCGAGGTGCACACCATCGAGAATCGCCAAACCAAAGGCCCGCGCCGCGAGCAGGCAAAGGCCAAGGCTCGTCATCATGGGCATGCGGTCGCGGGTGTGGCTGGCATGCAGGTCCTTGGCCAGATCCGATGTGCCCATCACCAAAGCCCCGAGCCGCGGGCTGGCGCCGGCGATCTCCTCGGCCCTGAGCATGCCCAGCGGCGTTTCCATCATCGCCCAGATTTTCATATCCGGGCTGGCGCCATTGGTGATCATCACGGCCTCGGCCTGGCGGATCATGTCGGCGCTTTCGACTTTCGGAAGCAACACCGCATCGGCCGAACTGCGCGAAACGGCGGCAAGGTCGCCGTAACCCCAGGGCGACGACAAGGCATTGATGCGCACCACCAGCTCGCGATAGCCGTAGCCGCCATCCTCGATGGCTTTCATAATATTGCCCCGCGCCGCGACCTTGGCGTCGGCCGAGACCGCATCTTCGAGATCGAGGATCAGGGAGTCGGCCGGCAACCCACGGGCCTTTTCCAGGGCACGGGTGTTGGAACCGGGCATGTAGAGGACGGACCGACGCGGCCTTGCAGTATCCAGCATTGGGCTTTCTTGCCTTTCTCGCAGGTGCGAAATACGGGGCGCGACTTTAAAAGCAAGCCCCGGCCGAGGCAAGGTCCGCCAAACCGTCATTCCACTGCCGGCGGAGAGGCCCTATCCTAGTGGCTCTGCACAGAGATTATGACTGTTTCGAAAACGGCCACCATGCCGCATCATCCACAATCGAAACCAACGCGATGAATGTTCTCTCCATACAGTCGCACGTCGCCTATGGCCATGTCGGCAACGCTGCCGCCGTCTTCGCGTTGCAGCGCCGGGGTTATGATGTCTGGCCGTTGCACACCCTGCAGTACTCCAATCATCCCGGCTACGATAGCTGGAGCGGCCGTCTGCATGCGCCCGAGGACATCGCCGAACTGATCGACGGACTCGATCGCCTCGGTGTTTTGGCCAGTTGCGACGCCGTATTGTCGGGCTATCTCGGCAGCGCCGCCATGGGCGCCGCGGCGCTCGACGCGGTGGCCCGCGTACGCACCCAGAATCCCCGCGCGCTTTACCTCTGCGATCCGGTCATGGGCGACAAGGACAGCGGCCGCTACGTCGCCGACGAGCTGCCCGCCTTCTTTTCCGACACCGCGCTGCCGGCAGCCGACATCGTCACCCCCAATCTCTTCGAATTGGAAGTCTTAAGCGGCGGTCGCATCGATACCCTGTCGCAGGCGATCGCCGCCGCCGGCGTGCTGCTGGCACGCGGGCCAAGTGTCGTCGTGGTTACCAGCCTGCGGCACGCCGAAAGCAGACCCGACGAGATCGAGATGCTTGCCGTGACACCGTCCGCCGCCTGGCGCGTCGCCACGCCGAGATTGCAATTCCCGACCGCGCCGAATGGCGCCGGCGATGCTGTCGCCGCCTTGTTCCTGGCCAACTGGCTGGATCGGCACGATGCCGGCGAGGCCTTGGCACAAGCGGCCGCTGCGATTTTCGCGGTGCTCGAAAAAAGCCATGCTACAGGAAGCCGCGAACTGCAGCTGATCGCGGCCCAGGATGCCTTGTGCAGCCCTCCGCGGCGTTTCACCGCCGAACGGCTCGAACTCTAAAGCAACAAGTTGCTCTGGCGCCGCCTCAACGCAGGTAATCCTGCGCCAGGACCTCGGCGATCTGCACGGCGTTCAAGGCCGCGCCCTTGCGCAGATTGTCGGCGACGATCCACAGCGACAGGCCGTTGTCGATGGTCGGATCGGCGCGGATGCGGCTGACGAAGACTGGATCCTCGCCGCTGCACTCCGCCGGCGTGACGTAGCCTTCGGTGGCCCTGTGATCGACGACGCTAAGACCCTCTTGTGCCTTCAGCGCGCGACGCGCTTCCGCGGGGCTGATCGGGCGCTCGAACTCAATGTTGACCGCCTCGGCATGGCCGATGAAGACCGGGATGCGCACGCAGGTCGCCGTCACCTTGATCGTCGGGTCGAGGATCTTTTTTGTCTCAACCGACATCTTCCATTCCTCCTTGGTGTAGCCGTCTTCCATGAAGTCGTCGATATGGGGAATGGCATTGAAGGCGATCTGCTTGCTGAACTGTTCCGGTTTGACCGGCTCGTTGACAAAAATTCCACGGGTCTGGTTGAAAAGCTCGTCCATGGCATCGCGGCCGGCGCCGCTGGTCGCCTGATAGGTGGAAACGACGACGCGGCGAATTCGTGCCAGATCGTGCAGCGGCTTCAGCGCAACAACCATCTGAATGGTCGAGCAGTTCGGGTTGGCGATGATGTTGCGTTTGGCGAAATCCGCAATGGCCTCCGGGTTCACTTCGGGCACCACCAGGGGCACGTCCGGATCCATGCGGAAGTGAGACGAGTTGTCGATGACGACGGCGCCGGCGGCGGCCGCCTTGGGCACATACTGCGCCGAGACCGAGGCCCCCGGCGAGGACAGCACGATGTCGGTGCCCGTGAAGTCGAAGTTGGCCAGATCGCGGACCTTCAGATCGGCAACCTCACCAAAGGATACCTCCGCGCCCACCGACCGCTCGGATGCCAGGGCAACGATATCGTCGATCGGAAAAGCGCGTTCCGCCAGCGTCTTCAAGATCTCACGACCGACGGCGCCGGTCGCGCCTATCACGGCAACATTGTAACCCATATTGTCCACCTATCGTTTCTACTGGTCGTTTCTACTGCATATAATGAATTGGTGCCGATCGCCGCGCGGCGGTGGTAGATCGCAGAGCTTTGATTTGCAAACAAAGGCCAGCATGATCCTGGATCGAAAACCACGCGAGACCATCGGCGACAATGGCACGGTGTTGCCCGATTGCTACGACGCCTTCTGGCCGCGTTATCTGGCCGAACATCGTCACCCGGCGAACCGCGCCCTGCACTTTGGCGGCACCAGTCTTGCCCTGCTGCTGTTGCTGGTCGCCGCCTTGACAGGCAGCCCTGCCCTTGTGGTTGCCGCCATCGTCATCGGTTACGGCATGGCCTGGTGCGGTCACTTCCTTATCGAGCGCAACAAGCCGAAGTCCTTTTCGCATCCTCTCTGGTCCCTCTTCAGCGACCTGCGCATGCTGGCGCTGTGGCTGGCAGGCCGTCTGGACGACGAGCTGCAACGCCTGGAGATAGACTAGCAGGCCCCCTTCGCCGGCCGCCGACGTCCTGCGCTTCGGCCAGCATGATCAGTCCATAGTGACCAATGCGCGAAAACCCAAGCGCTTCATAGGCCCGCTTGGCGGCCGGGTTCTCGGCAAACAAAACAGCCCGATCGACTCCCTCGTCACGCGCCGCCAGCAGCGAGCCGGCAACCGCCGCACGAGCATATCCGCGGCCCCGCAGTCCAGCCGGCGTCCAGACGCCGCCGATCTGAACACGCTCGGCGGTGCCGGCGTTGAAGGCGGAATAAGCGACGATCTGCCCGCCGCGTTCGACAATCCAATGCCGTGCTTCGCGGTGATTTCGCTCGATCTGGATGCGCGACTCGCGCCGCACATCGGAACTGTCGCGGGCGCCCAGAGCCTCGACCGCGTAGGCCGAGCGCCAGTTTGCGAGGATGTCCAGCTCCGAGGCCCGTGGTCGGCGGCAGATCACACTGCCGGAGGCGAGAACGTCCGGCACCCGCAGATCCGCAAGGTCAAGACCGTAAAGCGTCTCTCCATGATCCAGTCCGCAGTCCACGCCCTCGAGACCAAGAACCTCGCGCGCCGCCTCGACCTGGTCGAGCGGGCCGCTCAAGCCGGTGACCTTGCGACCGCTGGCGGCAACCGCCAGCCAGGTAACGGCGGCAAGATTCTGCGGCGCCTGAAACGTCAGCATGCCGTTCCAGTAGTGCGCGACTACGGCGGTCAACGCCTGGTCGTGCAGGCTCGCCGCATAGCAGGCCTGATAGACTTCACCGCTATCGGCGAAGCCGGCGCGCGCCAAGTTGCTGCGCAGGAACATGGAACTGTCGGCGTGGCTCTCGAGAAACCGCTCGAGGGCCGGCCGGTCCTGCGCGTTCAATTGTCTCACGACCTTCATCATTCTCTTCCGCCCGAACCGGCCCAACAAAAAAAGCCGCCCCGATGGGCGGCCTTTCACTGTGCAAGGTTTGCCCGATGGGTTAGTTGGTCGACTCCACCATGGTGGTTTTGGTCAAGGTGGATTTCGACATGGCGTGTTTACCGGTGGCGGTGCTGACGGATTTGGCCAAGCCAACCGACGTGCCGATTTCGCTCGTGCCCGACCAAACGACGGACTTACCGTCGACAACCGCGACAACAGAGGATTCGACGGTGGCGGCTTCGAGGGCGGCCTTGCCGGCATCGGCGGTTTCGGCGGATTGCTGGTGGCTCTTCAATCCCCCGCAGGCGCCGCCGGCGAAAGCGGTCCCGCTCAGAGCAATCATCGCGATGGCCGCTACTGCGGCCGTCTTCAGGTCACGCATTTTTTCCACTCCGGTCGGGATCACAACCCGATCCCAACTTCCAATTCACGGGCGGCGCCAGTCGTCGGCGCCAAACCGCGAAGGACGGCACCATAACCACAAGCCGTTAAAAAGATCAAGCCGCCAGGCGGTCCAGTTCGGCAAGAATGGCGTCGCCCATCTGCCCGGTCGAGAT
>JAJFGM010000151.1 GCA_021776145.1 Kiloniellaceae bacterium
CCGCTGTCGAGCAGCGACCACAGATAGACCACCAGGGCTGGCGCAACTCCGAAATTGATCACGTCGGACAGTGAATCGAGTTGCGCGCCGAATTCGCTCGTGGCTTTCATTTTGCGCGCAATGGGACCGTCCAGTCCGTCCATGATCATGGCAAAGACGATGGCACCGACGGCAATCTCCCAGCGCCCCAGCAAGGCCATGCGCACGCCAGTCAAGCCGGCACAAAGCGCCAACAAGGTGATCGCGTTCGGCACCACCCGGTTGACCGGGAATCGCGTACGGCCGCGGATTTTCAAGTCCGACATGGTCCCCTCACCTCGCGGGCCGAGTCTGAAATTCGTAACATCCGAAAACCAGCATCAGGGCGCGCCATCGTTGACTCACAGTCGTGCATCATACTCGGGTGTTACACCGGCATCGCGCGGTGGTTACCGCCGTTCTCCGGGTCGTCGCCCTTCGTCCGACGTCAAGTCGGCGATCACGGTTTCACCGGCAACCATGCGTTGACCCGGCGCCACCAGGGCCTCGACCCCGGGGGGCAGATATACGTCCATTCGGCTGCCAAAGCGAATCAGACCAAAAACCTGACCGGTCGCGACGCTTTGGCCGATCTCTACATTACAGACGATACGCCGCGCCACCAGACCGGCAATCTGCACAAAGGCGACACAAGTACCGTCGGCGTTCTCAACCTTGAGCGACATGCGCTCGTTATCTTCCGAAGCCTTGTCGAGCGCGGCATTGAGGAACTTGCCAGGGCGGTAGGATACACCGGTGACGCGCCCGCCGAATGGTACGCGGTTTATATGAACGTCGAAGACGTTTAGGAAGATTGAGATGCGGTTGAGCGCATCGCCACCCATCTCCAATTCGGCCGGCGGTACGGCCATATCGACGACCTGCAAACGTCCATCGGCGGGACTGACCAGCAAGCCCTCCCGGGCTGGTACGACACGCGGCGGATCGCGAAAGAAATAGGTGCAAAACAACGCCAGCAACAGACCGAGCCAGAATAGCGGCGCCCACCACAGCGCCAATAGGACCGCCGCAATCAGGGCGGCACCTATAAACGGCCACCCCGCGCGATTGATCGGCACAAGAACACTCTCAAACAATCCGCGCCCCTTCCGTTCGCCGAAGATAACCCATGACCAATTAATGAAGTGCCACGCAGCGCATGATAAGCCACCCATCGTAAGCAGCAAGCTTCGTGGCAGACACCAACTCCGGTTTGATTAACCCGGCGTTAAACGCTTGCATGCTATCCGACAATCTTTCGTTGGGTGAACAGGTTGCGGCGTGACGAATTCGAAAGTTGATTCAAGCGCCTGTCCTTCCGGCGGGCCAACCGGGCCTTCGCGGACCAGCGCCGAGTCATCATACCCGAAAGAGCTGAAGATCGAACTGGGTGCCGTCGAGATTGGCGACGACGGCCACATTCAGGTGGCCCGCGAGATTGGCCCGACACATTTCATCTTCACGGCCTGCGGCGTGACTTTTCAAGCCGAATTCCAACGCCGTCCCGGCGGGCTTTTACGCTTGGAAGCCGACCTTGGCAAGCTGCGTCGGAATGGAGAATCCGCACCCGTCGACGCTCTGGTTCATCGTTTGTTGCGAACCGCCGGACAACTCCCGGGTGGCCGCATTACGCTCTCCGAGGACTCCGAAATGCGCCTCTACGCCGAAGCCGAGCCGCCGGCCCCCTACACACCGGCCAATGTCATAGCGACCACGGCCGCCCTGGTCATCGGTTTCAAGCCTTATCTCGGACTGGTGGCGACCGCCAGGGACCTGTAGACGGTCAAACCCAGGGTATCAATTCCCCACCGGCACGCGGAACAGTTGGCCCGGATAGATGAGTTCCGGGTTCCGGATCTGCTCTGCGTTGGCCTGATAGATTACCGAATAGTGCAGTCCCTTGCCGTAACTTGCCCGGGCAATGCGCCACAATGAGTTGCCGGGTTGAACCACGACATAGACCTGGTTCGGCAGCGCCCGCATCGGCTCGGCCCGCTGGAAAGGCGACTCGACCCGCGAAGCCACGCTGCCATCGGAGCGCAATTGATCGATCCTGAGGCTGTGCAACCCGGCGCTGATCGGGTCGTTTGGGGTCAGACTCCAGCGCCCATCCGCGCCCGCCTCCACCTCGCCCAGGGCGAGATTGTCGAGATAGATGACCAGCAAGGACCCGTTCGGCGCACGCCCAGAAATGACCGCTCGGCCCCTATCGTCGTAGTCAATCGAATCGAGCACCAACGAGCCCTTGGCGATTCCCGAGGTTTCCTCGGCCAGCGCCTGTTGCAGCACCTTGCTGGCGCCTGCGCCGTCGCGTGGCACGAGAACCACGAGCGGCAGATCGCCACCGCCTCCGCTCGTAACCCCGTCGCTCTCCTTTGCCGGCTCGGTGGTGCTCGCGCCGGCGTTTGCCGCTCCCCCGTCGTCTTGTGCCGCCTGCGCGACGGCTGCAGAGCTCACTGCCAATTCGGCGGCACTTTGCGCCGCCGTTGCACCCGCGTCATTCGGGGACACATTTAAGACGTCCGCCGCACTTTGACTGTCGGCCCTGGCGACCACCTGTGGGGTCGCCGTCGCGGTGCCGGTCCCGGCGGTTTCGGTCCCGGCGGTTTCGGTCCCGGCAACCGTGGTCCCTGGAGTGCTTTCAGCAGCGGATTCGGTTGCGGACCCGGTGGTAGGGGAACCCTCGGCAACGGCGACGCTCGATCCAGGCACGAAAACGATGACAACATTGTCCGAATAGTGCTCGCCGCCGTTCGGCGTCCGCGCCAGGATGCTGATCTCGTGATTACCCTGGCTCAGATTATCGATCGGAACCAGGACCCAGGCCCCGGTCGCATCGACTCCAACCACACCCAGCGGCGTTTTGTTATCGAAGACCGTCACCACGCAGCCCGCCGGCGCCCGACCGGCGATAACCGTCTCGCCGTTCTTTTCAACCC
>JAJFGM010000152.1 GCA_021776145.1 Kiloniellaceae bacterium
CATCTTTTTTGACGAGGGCACCAGCGCCGCCCCCTTCTCGACCGCCGCACGCAGCGGCGCGCCAAGCTTGGGGTGGAGGATGGCGGCGGCATGTTCGAGCTCGCCGTGTTCACCGACCATCGCCGCCTTGCCGTAGCTCTCCGCCTGAGACGGCGCCACGCCGAGGGCCGCGACCGCTCTTTCTCCGAGCAGACCGCCGAGTTCCGCGCCGATCTGCATCAAGACATCGAGGTCCTCGACATAGCGGCCGGCGAAGGGGTTCTCGATGACCGCGACCGCGGCGGCACGGCGTGTCGGCGGCGTGATCTGACGACCCATCTCGCGGTGCGTTTCTTCGACGAAGGTGGCCAGTTTGCGAATTTTGGCGTGGCTCATCTCAGCCCGTCCTCCCCTTTGATTTCCGATGCCGCAAGGCCGCCAGCCCGATTGTGTACCCGCGCGCCCGTGGTCATCACCAAAGCCAGAAGTATTTCGTCGGCACGCGGCGCATCGGCAACGCCGACCTCCATGGCATCGAAGTGACTGCGAACGTAGGAGGCGTTGATGTGGGTGATAGGCACATCCAGCCGCGCTCCGACGGCACCGACCTTTTTTGTCGAAGGCACGATGGCCCTGGAATTGCCGAGCAGTTGGCGCATGGCGTAACCGCCCGGCACGTGCCACAGGGCCCCATGCTCGATCTCGCCGGCGGCACCGACGATGGCGCCCTTGCCAAAGCCTTCAACTACATCGGCATCGCCACCCAAGGCGACGATGAGGTCACGTGACATGGCCAGGCCGAGGGGCTTGAGATCTTCCATGAAAGCTTGAATTTCGGGTTCGTAGCGACCGGCGAAAGGGTTCGCGATGATCGACAGTGCGGCGGCGCGGCGCAGCGGCCGGGCAGCGACCGGGCCACCCTCGTGAAAGATCTCCTCGACCACGACGATCTTCTTGCGCAGGACGATATCAGGCATGCAGGCTTCCTTCCCGGGGCCTTTCGAGGGCAAAATTGTGGATGCCGGTATCGGTCGGTCGCGACATTCCGACAAACCGTATCTCGCCATTCAGCATCAGTACAGCGGCGTCGATCGTCCCGTCGCGCAAGAGACCCGCGGAATAGCTGGCACCGCGATCGAGGGCCGAGTTGGCCTCCCAGGCCGTCAGTTCGGTGATCTCGACGGTGACCTGCCGGGTGCCCAGATCGCTGTCCGGGTCGACGTCGCGGGCGGCGGCGCGCCGCACTTTCGAACTGTCGGGCAAATCGACGGCATTGGCGATTAGTGTCGCCGCCGCGTCGGCCTTGGCCGCGGACTCGGCAACGACGGTAACGGCGTCGGCAATGCCGCGACTGAGGCTGCGGCCATGACGCCCGCTGGTGGCGACGCCACGCGCCGCCACGTCGGACGTCAGCACCAGCTTGCCGACGGGCCGATCGTCCAGCGGATGCTCTACCAAGCCGATGTCGAAGCGGGCGCCCGGCGCCAGGAAGAGCGCGATATCGCCGCCGTTGTTGACATAGGCGCGGCTGAGAACGCGCCCGGCGCAGAGCGCCTCCAGAACCTCTTCGGCCACCGCCCCGGCAACGGCCGCCATGGGCGTGACGAAGGCCGGCAGGAAAGGCCGCACCGCACGTTCCATGCGGCGCGCCACCCGACCCTTCAGACCCCACGCCCCGTCCGGGCGGTAGCTGCGCAAGCGCGGCAATTCGGCGACAAGCGCGCCAAGCAGGCCGTCGAACCGTCGCACGGCTTGCATGTAGGCCGCTTCGACTTCGGCCGGGTCGCCGCTTGCCTCGATCACGAGATCGATCGGACCGTGCTGCAGGTGCAGGCGACGGCCGTCGGGCAGAAACCTCGCCGTGGCTTTGCCGGGCGCGCTCATCGGCCCTTGTTCCAACGGAAATTGCCGCGGGTCGCCGGCCAGGGATGGTCGCTTCTTTGCTGCACCGGTCGATAGCCGTTTGGTTTGACGACCGCCTCGACGGGCTGAATCGCGTCGACATGACCGCCCAGCGCCTCGTAGTCGGAGCGCCGCAGGGTGAACTCGATGGGGGCGACCAGGGCCGGCGTCGGCACGTAGCCAAAGGAGTTGGCCGGCATCTCGGTGACATCGACCATGTAGGTGATGCCACCACCCGGCCAAACGTAGACCGGCGCGCCGCCGGCCGAGACATAGGTCAGGGCGTCCTTGACCGAACGTGTCAGACGCACCGGGTTTTCCGTCGCCCCGGCGCGCAGGGACCCGCCAGCGCCGCCCATGAACAGGACCGAACAGAGTGCCGGCTCGCAATTCTCCTTGATGCGCTCGACCGATTGCCTGAGGCCCTTGGGCAGGTCCCGCGCGATCGGCCGCAGCGTTTCGTCGAGCTCGAAATAGGCGTGTTGCTCGCCGGTGGTGCTGACCATGAGCAGCCGCAAACCGGGTTTGGCGACCTTGGGATCGAAGGGGCCGAGAATTGACAGCGGGTCGGTGACGTCGGTCCCGCCCCAGCCGGATCCCGGTTCGGCGACCTGGAAATAGCGTCCGGGCGTCGAACGCCGGCCCTTGATGCTGATACCGGTATCGGTTGCGCCCAGTACCTTGCCGGCTTGGTGCTCGGACAGCACGCCGGTGATGTGGTCGTCGACGACGACAACATCGTCGATATGGCCGAACCACTGCTTGGCGAACATGCCGATCGTCGCCGAACCGCAGCCGACCCGCATTCGCTCTTCCTTCTCGCCGTCGACGATCGGCGGTTTGCCGGCCTGCACGACAACGGTCGCGCCCTCGTCGACCGTGAGTTCGACGGCATTGCAGTTGCAAAGGTCGAGAAGCGCCTGACAGGTCACCCGCCCCTCTTTTTTGCTGCCGCCGGTCAGATGATCGACCCCGCCAAGGGACAGCATCTGCGACCCGTATTCGCCGGTCGTCACGTGCCCGATCGCCTCGCCCTCGGCGCGCACGACGCTGCGCTCGGCACCGAGATGGCGGTCGGTGTCGATCTTCACCTTCACGCCGCAGTAGCTGAAGATGCCTTCGCTGACCACCGTCACCATGTCGACGCCGTCAAAGTCGCGCGACACGATGAAGGGCGCCGGTTTGTAATCGGGATAGGTCGTGCCGGCACCGACCGCGGTGACGAATACGTCCTCGCCGGCCAACAACTGTCCGTCCCACTCGTTTGCCTTGCCCGCGAAGGGCACCAATCGGCCGCCGTCTTCGCGCACGCGCTCGACGACGGTGAGCGGATCGACACGCACGAGGTCGCCGCCGGCATTGGCATAGCGGTCGCAGGCCCCCGTCTTGCCGTCGGCGATGAAACACAACACCGGACAGGCATCGCAGCGGATCTTCGGTGATTTCGCTTTGACGGCCGTCATGCTGTTTCATCCAATCGCTGTATGGCCGCGCGTACTCGTGCCGGCGTTGCCGGCAGGCGCCGCACCTTGGCCCCAGTGGCGTGACGGATCGCGTTGAGTATGGCCGGCGCGGTCGGTATCAAGACGTGCTCACCCAGGCCCTTGGCGCCAAAAGGCCCGTGCGCGTCTTCGTCCTCGACGATGATCGACTCGATTTCCGGCATGTCGCCGAATGTCGGGATCAGGTAGTCGTGCAGGTTCTCGGTGAGGCCGGGCAGGTATTCTTCCATCAGGGCCATGCCGATCCCCTGCGCTACGCCGCCCTCGATCTGGCCCTCGACCAGAACCGGATTGATCGCCCGGCCAACATCGTGCGCGGCGGTCAATTTCAGCAGCTTGACCTTGCCGAGCTCCACATCGACCTCCAGCTCGACGATCTGCGCGCCATATCCGAAGACCGCGTAGGGCGTGCCCTGGCCTTTCTCGTCCAGCGGCGCGGTCGGCGGATCGTAACTTTCTTCGGCGACAAAGACATAGCCGGACGCGTCGGCCGGCAGGTCGGCGAGCCGGATGGAACGCCGTGCCTGGCCGTCGTCGACAATCAATCTCCCGTTTTCCAGGGCAAGCTTGGCGTCACTGGAAAGATTGGCGTGCCGCAGAATCTCTTCGCGCAGGGCCAGACCCGACAACATCGCCGCCTTGCCGGACACATAGGTTTGGCGCGAAGCCGAAGTCTTGCCGGCGTCCGGCGTCACATCCGTATCCCCGCCGACCAGTTGGAAGTCCTGGACCGGCAAACCCAGTGCATCGGCGCAGATCTGCGTTATGACGGTGTTGGAACCCTGGCCAATGTCGGACGCCCCCTGGTGCAGCATCACGGCACCCCGCGCCGAAATACCAACCCGTATGGTCGAGGGGTTTGGCAGGGAGGTGTTGCCGCAGCCATACCAGCAACTGGCAATGCCGACGCCCCGGCGCCGGCCGGCGCCGCTGGCCGAATCGTTGACCGCAGCGTTGGTCGAATCGTTGAAGACGGCCGCCGCCTGGAGGGCCGCCTGCCATTGCGGCCGCAGCGCCAAAAGGCATTGGCGGATGCCGACACCTTTCTTAAAGACCTGGCCGGTCACGGTCGCGGCGCCGTTCTCCAGCGCGTTGATCAAGCGAAACTCCAGACGATCGAACCCCAGTCCCTCCGCCAGCTCGTCGAAGAGTGCCTCCTGGGCGATGGCCGACTGCGGCACACCGAACCCGCGAAAAGCGCCGGACGGTGGTGCGTTGGTGTACACCGCCCGCGCCCGGGCGCTGTAGTTCGGAATTGAATAGGGGCCCGAGGCGTGCACCGGCACACGGTTTGCGACGGTGGGTCCCCA
>JAJFGM010000153.1 GCA_021776145.1 Kiloniellaceae bacterium
GGAGCCCAGCGCCATCGATCCGCACTATCACAATTTGGGCCCCAACAATATGGTGGCCTTTCACATGTTCGACCGGCTTGTCGGCCAGAACGAATCGCAGCAGTTGGTGCCGGGCCTGGCGATCAGCTGGCTGCCGATCAACGAGACCACCTGGGAATTCAAGCTGCGTCAGGGCGTGACCTTCCACGACGGCAACCCCTTCAACGCCGACGACGTGGTCTTTACCTTCCAGCGGGCGCCCGACGTGCCCAATTCGCCCTCGAGTTTCGGCACCTACACCAAGGGCAAGGCGATCGAAAAGATCGACGACTATACGATCCACATCATCACCGAAGAGCCCTCGCCGCTGGTGCCCAACGACGTCTCGACCATTCCGATCGTCTCGGTCGAGGCCGGTACCGATGCTGCCACCGAGGACTACAATTCCGGCAAGGCGGCCGTCGGCTCGGGACCCTTCAAGTTCGTCGAGTATGTCCCCGGCGACCGTATCGTCATGCAACGCAACGATGCCTACTGGGGCGACAAGCCGGTTTGGGATAAAATCATTTTCAAGCCGATCAAGTCCGGCCCCTCGCGTGTCGCGGCGCTGCTCGCCGGCGATGTCGACATCATCAACCAGGTGCCAACCACCGATATCGAGAATCTCAGCGGCAACGACGAGGTCGCCTTGTGGCAGGGCTCCTCTAACCGCGTCATCTATCTGCACCTGGATCACAACCGCGCGGCCTCGCCCTTTGTCAAGGCCAATGGCGGTGGTGACCTAGCCAACCCATTGCGCGATCAGCGCGTGCGCCTGGCGATTTCCAAGTCCATCAACCGTGACGCCATCGTCGAGCGTGTGATGGAAAACGTTGCCATCAAGGCCGGCCAGCTTTTGCCGGACGGATTCTTCGGCGTCAGCGATAAGCTGCAGCCGGTGGACTACGATCCCGACGGTGCCAAGAAGCTACTTGCCGAGGCCGGCGTGCCGGATGGCTTTGAGCTTCGCATCCACGGGCCGAACGACCGCTACATCAACGATGCCAAGATTGCCGAGGCGATCGCGCAAATGTTGACTCGGGGAGGTATCAAGACCGACGTCGAGACCATGCCGCGCTCGGTCTACTTCAAGCGTGCGTCGCGCGGCGGGCCTGACGATACACCGGAATTTTCCTTCATCCTCGTCGGTTGGGGCGCGGGCTCGGGCGAAGCTTCTTCGCCGCTGCGTTCGCTCATCCACACCTATGACAAGGACAAGGGTTTCGGTGCGTCGAACCGCGGGCGCTATTCCAACCCCGAGGTCGACAAGCTGATCGAAGAGGCGCTGGTCACCGTCGACGATGTCCATCGCCAAAGCCTCCTGGCCAAGGCAACGGAGATGGCGATCGAGGACGTGGCGATCATTCCGCTGCACTATCAAGTCAACACCTGGGGCACTAAGAAGGGGCTCAAGTACGCGCCGCGCACCGACGAATACACTCTCGCCGTCGGCGTGACCATGGAGTGAGAGGCCGCCGATCCGCGCCTGACCCCTATCGGGTCGGTCGCGGGTCGGCCGCCGAATCCGACTGCTCTGTCCGACCGCCGGCGCCGTCTCGCGATGAGGTAATTTCCAGGCATGTCCGTTTACGTCATCCGCCGGTTTCTGCAGAGCGGCGTGGTCATCCTGGTCATGTCGGTGATCGTCTTCTTTGGCGTCAACGTCGTCGGCGATCCGGTCGATATGCTGGTCAGTCCCGAGGCCGATCAGGCCGAGATCGAGCGCGTCATCACCTCTTTCGGTCTCGACAAGCCGGTCTGGCAGCAGTACGGCATCTTCGTCATGAATGGCGTCAAGGGCGACCTCGGCCGTTCCTTTATCTTCGGCGAGTCGGCCCTCAAGCTTATCCTGCAGCGCATGCCGGCGACCTTGGAACTCGCCTTCATGGCGCTCTTCATGGCCATCCTCATTGGAATTCCTCTCGGCCTCTATGCCGGACTGCGGCCCGACAAGGTCTCCTCGAAAGTCATCATGGCCGGCTCCATTCTCGGCTTTTCACTGCCGACATTCTGGGTCGGCATCATGATGATCATGGTCTTTGCCGTCATCCTGGGCTGGCTGCCCTCGACCGGGCGCGGCGATACCCTCGATCTCTTCGGTGTCCCGGTCTCCTTCCTGACCCTCGACGGTCTCAGTCACCTGCTGCTGCCGGCGACCAACCTGGCGCTGCTCAAGATTTCGCTGGTCATCCGCCTGACCCGGGCGGGCACGCGCGAAGTCATTCACATGGACTTCATCAAGTTCGCGCGCGCCAAGGGGTTGTCGCCGTCGCGCATCGTCATGGTGCACCTTTTCAAGAACATCATGATCCCGGTGGTCACCGTGCTTGGCCTCGAATTCGGTTCATTGATTGCCTTTTCGGTGGTGACCGAGACGGTCTTTGCCTGGCCTGGTGCCGGCAAACTGCTGATCGACAGCATTCAGCAACTCGACCGGCCGATCATTGTCGCCTACTTGATGATCATCGTTTTCCTTTTCGTCATTATCAATCTCGTCGTCGACATCCTCTATTCCGTCCTCGATCCGCGCGTGCGGCTTCAAGCGAAGACGGCGTAGGCGGGGCGAAGTCATGGTCAGCACAACCGCAAGAGAGGGCCGGCCCAGCGATGATCGGCCCAGCGATGATCGGTCCAGTGGCGAACAGCAGGGCGAAATCCGGGACATCATCGAGACGCCCTTTCGCCGCTTCGTCTCCAACTTCGCCGAAAATCGCGTCGCCGTTGCGGCCTTTCTGGGGCTCTGCGTGATCGTCCTGGCGGCGCTCTGCGCGCCGCTGATTGCGTCGCAGGATCCCTACGACCTGGCGCAGGTCAGCGTTATGGACTCGCGCATGCCGCCGGGCAGTGAAAGCTTCGATGGCTGGACGTTCTGGCTTGGCACCGACGGCGCCGGCCGCGACCTGCTGTCGGCCATTCTCTATGGCCTGCGCATTTCACTCTCGGTCGGCGTGGTCAGCGCTTTTGTCGCCCTGGGGATCGGCATGATCATCGGCCTGATTGCCGCCTATGCCGGCGGCCGTACGGAAAGCGTCATCATGCGCATCGTCGATCTGCAGCTTTCCTTTCCGGCCGCTCTGGTCGCCCTCATTCTGCTGGCCATCCTCGGCAAGGGCATCGACAAGATCATCCTCGCCCTGGTGGTGGCGCAATGGGCCTGTTATGCCCGTACGGTGCGCGCCACGGCGTTGGTCGAGCGTGGCAAGGAGTATGTCGAGGCGGCGGTCTGTCTGGGCCTGTCGCATGCACGTGTAATTTTTGTACACATCCTGCCGAACTGCCTGCCGCCCTTGATCGTCGTCGGCACGGTGCAGACGGCGCATGCCATCGCGCTGGAAGCGACCCTGTCCTTTCTCGGTGTTGGCCTGCCACAGACCGAGCCCTCGCTCGGCCTTTTGATCGCCAACGGCTTCGAATACATGCTGTCGGGCAAATACTGGATCGCGTTTTTTCCCGGCGTCGCGCTTTTGCTGACCATCGTCTCGA
>JAJFGM010000154.1 GCA_021776145.1 Kiloniellaceae bacterium
TGGAACGGCGTTGGTATGTTAAATGCCTGTTAAAAATAGGGTCTTTCCGGTGGGGGTTCGCTTGTAGCTCCCGGATGAATGAACAGAGCAAGATCCGGATCGCATGTGGCCCCGTCGCCGCACAGCTAAACCAATTAGGACCGAGAATATCGTGACGTCGGGCGGTATTGTCAAAAAAGATGGGGATGAAGATCCCAGTGTCAAAGAGAGTTGGCCCGCCATAAACAGACGAAATGCCGGCGGGTCGGTGTTCGACTTATTAATAAGGTAACAATGATCATGATGGATAGACGTGAGATGTTGCGTGGATGTGGCGTCGTGCTTTGCGGCATTGCGCTCGTCGCTTGCGACGATGATGGCCCTGCCGAGCAGGCCGGAGAGAAGATTGATGACACAATCGAAAAAGCCGGCGACGCCGTCGAAGATGCCACCGACTGACCGATCCGGTTGCCACGCGGGCTACGGGAATCTTGTTCAAATGCGCCAATCAACACGCTGAGCGCCCGTAGCCGCAATTCGGCGAGCCGTGTCGTGCAAAGGGACGCTTGCCGAGCCGTTGCCGATAGCGAACCGCCGGCGGCCTCCGCATTTTGCCGGAAGCAGCCGGCGGCGCTTCGACCTGTTACCAGATTTGGAAAGCGATATCGTTACAACATTCGGTTCGATCGCTCGCGATTTCGAAAGAATGATTTCGCTCGACCGAAAAATGCTCCTAACCTGATCGCCATGCATTTCCGCATGGCGCATTCTCCAACTTGGCCGCAGTGATGCACCGCCTCTTGAACATTTGGGAATTCTTGCGGACCAGCCTGTGGTTCGTTCCGTTGATCATGATCGTAGCGGGGATCGTCCTCGCCATGTTGGCGCTTCAGTTGGAAACGGCCATGCCCGAAAAGATCGGGCGTTGGCTTTGGTGGCTGCGGACGGGCGATCATGAGTCCGCGCGGAATATGATGTCGGTACTGGCATCGTCGATGATCGCCATGACCGCCCTTGTCATTTCAGTGACAATGGTCGTGCTGACTCTGGCGGCCAACCACTTCGGATCACGTATCGTCCGCAACTTCATGCGCGATCTCATGACGCAGTTGGTGCTCGGCACGTTCGTCATGACCATCGTGTACAGCCTGTTCGTATTGCGCTCGATCGAGACGGCCGAAGTTCACCCGGTTCCCTCCATCGCCGTGACTGTTGGAACCCTGCTGGTGCTGATCAGCATTCTGGCCTTGCTTTTGTTCATCCATAACTTGTCGCGGTCGATCGTAGCGGATTCTGTCGTGCTGCGTGTTGCGGCCGATTTGGATGAGAGTATCGAGCGATTGTTACCGGATAGCGAAGCGCCTCGGGACGGAGAAGCCGACACCCGGCAGGCGCGGCGCGAATTGCCTGACGACTTCTTCGATACGGCTGCGAAAATCGATTTGCAATGCGAAGGCTACGTGCAGGCGATCGATTACGAACAACTGGTGCAATTGGCCGAGGCACGGAGTCTGCGCATTCACATAAACTTTCGACCCGGGCACTTCCTGACCGCCGGCATCTCGCGAATTTCGGTGGCGCCGTCTGAACGCATCGATACCGCCTTCAAGACTCAGCTGCAGCAGGCGATATTGGTTGGCGATTCGCGGACACCGACGCAAGACATCGAGTTTTCCATTCGTCATCTCGTGGAGATCGCGGTGCGTGCGATGTCGCCGGGGATCAATGACCCGTTCACCGCGATGTCAGTGATCGATCGCCTCGGCGCATCATTGGCAAAATTGATGCGGAAAAGACTTCAATCGAGCGTTTTCACTGACGACAGTGACGTGGTGAGGGTCGCCGCCAAGGACAACAGCTACGCGGGGCTGATCGATGCCGTGTTTCACCAAATCCGGCAAGCCTGCGCCGGCAAGCCGGCTGTGTTGATCCACATGCTGGACACGATCGCCACTCTGGGCCTAGTGGCCTTCCGACCCGATCAGCGCGAGGCACTGCGGCTTCAGGCGGAAATGATCCTGAGAGCCGGCCAGGTCGAACCCACAGACCCGGAAGACCGCGCCGAAATTGACCGGCGCTACAAACTGGCGGTCAAGGCGCTGACACAGGACTGGCCCGAATTCGAGAAACACCTGTCTGCCGGCGGCTGAAGGACGCGGGCGGGGTGCCGGCGCACGGCAATTAGCGTTCGGAGGGGGTTGCCGGATGCCGCTTCGATCATCCGAATCCCGATTGCCGCTGATCACGGCCGGCGCCGCGCCCGCCGGATCTACTCAGTCGGTGCCGCCGCGTCGAGCAGATCCTGCCCCCCCGCGGTGCCTCGTTCGGCCGCAACTTTCTCGCTGATATCGGAAGATTTGCGAATATGGCCGGACGGGCGGGCCGCCGTGGTCGCGGCGCCGCTATCGGCCTGGTCAGCCGCGGTTTCCGCGCCCGTCGCCGCCGCGACGTTGTCGATCTTCAACCTGTAAATCGGCTCGGGCAATTCCATCCCGGCCTGCTCGAGAGCAAGCTTAACCTGCCGCAGTGCTTCGCCGCGCGCCGCGCCGAAATTCGTCCGTTTCTGGTCGATCCAGGCCGAAAACCAGAGCACCACGTTCGAATCGCCCACGGCGACGATCCAGCCGAGCGGATGCGGGTCCTTCAGCACGAATTCGAGACTTTCCAGGGACCGCACACCCAACTCCACCGCGGCCGCCAAATCGGCATCGGCGTTTACGCCAAGCTCGAACTCGAAGCGCCGCTCCGGGTTGCGTGAATAATTCACCAGAACGCCCTTGAAGATCGTCGCATTGGGAATACGGACATGATTGCCGTCAAGATTCATTATGACGGTCGCGCGCGAGTTCAGTCGAACCACATGGCCTTCGTGTCCCTCGGCCATGATATGATCATTCGGCCGGAACGGTTGGCGAATGCTGAGCAGAATGCTGGCGACATAGTTCTCGATGGTGTCGCGGATCGCGAAACCGACCGCGAGTCCGAATATCCCAGCGGCTCCGAGCACGCTGCCGAGCAGCGCCGACGCTCCCAGGATCTCCAGCGCGACGACAAGCCCGACTGCGACAAAGACGAGACGTATGGCATGTCGGAGCAGGTCGGCGATGAAAGGATTGGGGGCAATCCTGTTCCATGGCGCTTGCAATCTGGCGATGCCAATTCCAGCGGCAAAAAACCCCAGGAAAACCGCCAGGGCAATGCTAAGCAGCGGCAGCAGTTCGATGCCCTGCATCAGCCAATCGGCGAAACGCTCGACGGTCGGACCTATCCGATCATCAAGCGACGTCTCTTGCACGATCTCGTTTCTGACCGTAGCCACGCCCTCGATCCGGGCGGCCAGGCCTGCTGCCTGTTCCTTGGTCCGGTCATAGATGACACTGCCACCGAGCGTGACAACGCCGGCGTCAACCGTCACCTCAATTTTTTCGAACGCCGACAGCTCTGCAAAAATCGAGCGGATGCGTTGTTCGATCGCTGCATCGGACACTGCATCGGACTGGATCGAGATCGTCTGTTCGGGCCGATCCTCCGCGGATCGGTCTTGAGCCGCGGCTCCGACCTGTGCGGCATACAATATTGCCGCTCCCGCGATATGGAACCCGATAAGTACCGCCCCCGGCAACCTCACCGACGTAGGCCTCGCAGCTTGCGTCGCAGCTGCGGGCTTAGCCCCAAGAGCATGCCGGCGCCAAGAGCCACCATCGTTGCACTCCGCGCGTTCGACTGCAGAAGGGTCGCCGCGGATTGCCCTATCTCGGCCGCCATACTGGTTAAATCGGCATTCGATACCGGCGCCCCGGTTTGCAGCTTTCGGCGGCCGAGTGCACGCGCCAGCAACAGAGCCATGATCGCCGTGAAAAGGATAAACCCCGCACCTGCCAGCGCGGCGAAGGCCGCGCCCCAATAGGGCTCCAATGCAAAAAACACAGCGATGCTGATCGCAACGATAGCAAGGAGCACCAGGATTGCCGCAGCCGAAATCAGGGCGCCCGCCAGTAATACGCGCGTTAGACGATCAACCATCGTGTTCATGGCTTCATGGCTCTGACGCTGCCAAACCAGGCTTCAGCACTTTCAGGAGCGCCGATCCAGTATGATGCCAATCAGCAAACCGATCCCGAACGCGATAAGGACGCTCGCCAATGGCCGCTCCTCGATCTTGCGCGAAGCCGTGGCTGCGGCATCCTGTGCCTGGCCTTTCGCCCGTTCAGCCGACTTCCTGAGCTTGTCGGCCGCCGCACTACCCTCATTCGACGCAACCTGCTTGAGAGATTCCACTAGGCTTGATACGTCAGACTTCAGCGCATCCAGGTCTTCCCGAATTGCGTCCAAATCCTTTTCGGCGGATTGTGCTGCCATTAAAATACTCCCATTGGCAATTTACCAGGCGCCGGCCAATGGGCCGGCGCCAGGCTGTCATTCAGCAATGTTGTCTTCAAGCCGCCGGCGGCCGTCGACCACGAACGAAGTGGAAAATCAGAGATACGACCAAGAGGACCAGAAAGACAAAGAAGATCAGCTGCGCGATACCTGCGGACGCCGACGCGATGCCGCCGAAACCGAAGGCCGCCGCGATGATCGCGACGACAAAAAAAGCGAGTGCCCAGAAAAGCATGACCGACAAACTCCTTTGTTGCGTTGCAATGGGATCAACGTGGCTCGGTCCATTTAGTTCCCAACATCAGGAAAAACGAACGCGAACTTTGCCGTAGTGGCTCGACACAGAGATTGTGACGGTTTCACCGCGAAGATTTTGCCCGCCGGCAAGGCGCGGGTTGCGCGGTGGTGCCAACCACCACAAGCAACCCGGAACGCCGCGGGCGGGCAAAAGATCGCGGCCTTTGGTGGGGCCACTCGACCCTCTGGGGGCGTTGCGCTACTTGCCCCGACCTGTCCTCCGAAGCTGCGGCAAAGCCGCAACGTAGGATGGATGTCCCGCATCGCGCGGCGCAGCGCGCCTACCCAGAGGGTCGATTGGTACCCATGAAAGCGT
>JAJFGM010000155.1 GCA_021776145.1 Kiloniellaceae bacterium
CAGGCCGGTGTTTTCAGCGACCAAACGCGCCGGCGCTGTGATCTCAGCATCGATGTCCTCGAGGTCGGTCACCGGGGACGGCTGTCTGTCGCTGACGTGCTGCGCATGCCGTGATGTTTAGCCCGAACACGCCGGATTAGCGACGTTTTTCTCAGTTCGCGCGGGGCAGGCGAAGCGACGGTTTTGCCCCGACCCGGCCGCGGCCGACCGGCTTGGCTTCGCGCGCGGCGGCATTCTGCTTGGTGGGCTCCGCCGTCTTCCTGGAGACAGGCGAGCGGGTCTCGCGTTCCTGGCGGTCCTTTTCCGCGCCGTCGCGGGGAATGAACACGCCCTGGACCTTGCCGAGCATGCGGCTGACCCCGGTGTCCAGGTCGACGACCGCCTTCTCGCCGTTGAGCTGATTGTCGCCCCGCGTCAGCTTGACGTTGCCGGTCAGGGTGGCGATCTTGGTTTGGCCGTTGTAGTCGCCGCGGTCGCCTCGGAGCACCTCGGTCTGGGTCGTGATCGTGACGTTGCCGACCGCGTCGACCTTGCGCAAGGCGGTCTTGCCATCCTTGCCCTGCTCCATGTACGCGATGAAGCGGTTGGCTTCGACCTTCTTCTTGTCCTCGATCACGGTTGCGTTGCCGACGACGTGGGCGATCTTGGTCTTGCTGTTGTACTGGATGCTGTCGGTCGCGGTAACGGTCTGCTTCTCGGTGACCATCTTCAGATTGTTGCCGGTGAGAGTGAACACCCCGGTTTCGACGATATAGACCGCGCGCTGGGCGGTGATCGTCTCCTTTTCCGTGGTGATCGTGACGTCGCCGTTCGCCGTGACCTTCCAGATCTGGTTGCCGGACTTGGTCTTGCGATAATGGGCCGCGAGGGTCTTGGCGCGGATCTTGGTCTTGCCCTGCACCGCGGTGGCGTTGCCGCGCGCGAGATACAGCTGGTCCTTCTGGCGCCACTCGACGCCATTGTTCGCTTCGATGGTGACGGGTTGTTTCGAGCCGGTCATCAGCCCGACGCCCTGAGCCTGCGCGGCGGTCGCACCGGCTGACGCGAGCCCCAGCGCCAGGGCGAGGCAACGGAACCGGCCGGCCGAAGCCCTTGCGCCGCCGCTCATTGACCGTCCTTCGGCTTGCCCGAAAGGTCCTTCATGTCCTGCTGGTCGAGGTTCAGGACGACCTTGGCCTTGCCGGTGAAGATGACGGTCTTGCCGCTGTCGGTGACGCGGAAACCTTCCGAGTGGATGACCGCCTTCGGTCCCTTGGCATAGACGGGTTTGTCGCCCCAGGCCGACTTTTCCTTGAGGTTTACCGTCGCCTGCTCGGTCCGGAAAGTATAGTTGGCGTCGTGCAGCAGGTAGACGTTGCCCGAAAGGGAAAGCATCTGCTTCTTCTGGCTGTACATGCCGCTGCGGGCCGACACCGAAACCCAGTTGCCCTTCTCGAGCCGGATGCGCGCCTTCGGCGATACCAGGTTTACATCGTCGGACGTCTGGTCGAGCTGGCGGGCACTCTTGGCATTCAGCTGATAGGGCCGGTTCCGCTCGTCGGTCGAGAAATAGGTCGGCGACAACATTTCGAAATTGCGAAACGCGTCCGGCGAGAAACTGTTCTTCACCGTCCGCTCGATGTGCTGCCTAGTCCTGGAGAAATTAGGCCAGAACACCGCGGTCAGCAGCAGCAGACATGCGATGCCGGGCAGCACGAACTTGGCGAAGCCGACAAATCGGCTGTAGCGGTCGCGCACACGCCGCGGGGTCGCCGGGCGCGACAGCCCGGGCAGACGCAGCCGGCTCTCGGTGGCCGGCAACATGTCCCTGAGACGGTGCAGCAATTCGCCCATCGTCATGCCACTCCCGCCGCCAGGCAGTCATGCAGGTGGACGAAACCGACCGGCGCGCCGTCGCGCACGGCGAAGACGCCGTTGAAGCGTGGCCGGCTGTTGGTCATGAAGGCGAGCGCCTCCGCGGCCAAGGCTTCCGGGCGGATCGTTTTGGGGTTGGGCGTCATCACGTCGGCGGCGCTCCGCTCCACAAGTTCGTTCTCCATGTGGCGCCGCAGATCGCCGTCGGTGATGACCCCCATCAGACTTCCGTCGAGGCCGACAACACCGGCGCAGCCGTGGCGTTTGGCGGTCATCACGATCAGCACATCGGACATGCGGTCCTCCGGGCCGACCAGGGGCATGGCCTCGCCCTTGTGCATGATGTCGGACACGCGCAGCAGGCGCTGGGCCAGCTTGCCGCCGGGATGGAGTACCTGGAAATCGTCGCTGGTGAAGCCCTTGCGCTCGAGCTGGGCAACCGCAAGCGCGTCGCCGAGTGCGAGCATCATCGTCGTCGACGTGGTCGGGGCAAGGCCGAGCGGGCACGCTTCGGGCGCCGGCGGCAGAATCAGCGCCACGGTCGCCGCGTCCGACAGCGCACTCTCGTCGCGGCCGGTAATCGCGATCAGCGGAATCTCGAACCGTGCGCAGTAGGAAACGATGTCGGTCAGCTCCGGTGTCTCACCCGAATTGGACAGGGCAACGACGGCATCCCGCGTCGTGATCATGCCGAGGTCGCCATGGCTCGCCTCGCCGGGATGAACGTATTGGGCCGGTGTCCCGACCGATGCCAGCGTGGCGGCGATCTTGCGGGCGACATGCCCGCTCTTGCCCATGCCCGTGTCGATCACGCGCCCGGTCGCGCCGTCGCCGCCGGTGGCGGCCTCGATCAGGTCGGCGGCATGGACGAAGGCCGCGCTCATCGGCCCGGCGCGTAGCGCTTCCTTGAGGCTGCGCAACCCGTCGGCCTCCATGGACAGAACACGGACGGCGGCGTCGATATCGCCGCTCCGTTCCCTGTCCCCGGTCATCACAACCCTCTTCGCCGCCTCAGGCATTCGGCGATACGTCCCCATCGATGCTGACAATACGGCCCGCGAAAGCGCCCACATTCTGTCAATGGTACGGCTGCCACACGACTTCCGTGCCGTTACGGGTCACTATATGGCGGTCGCTTCGCAGCAGAACAAGCTAGCACACGCTCGTCCCAGGGTACATACGGACACAGCGATGGTTAACGCGGGGTTTCGGCCCCTAGCTGTGCGCGAATATGTCGGTCTCCGGCCAGCCCTGGACATCGAGCGCCGCCCGATGCGGAAGAAAGTCGAAGCAGGCCTGCGCCATCACGTCGCGGCCCTCGCGCGCCAGCAGCCCGTCGAGCTTCTCCTTGAGGGCATGGAGGTGCAGCACGTCGCTCGCGGCATAGGCCTTTTGGTCCTC
>JAJFGM010000156.1 GCA_021776145.1 Kiloniellaceae bacterium
GCGCCAACTCGCGGGCCGCAATGCCTCGCTGGGCGAAAAACACAAACTGTTCCTCCGCATCGGGCTACACCTCGGAGACGTCATCGTCGAAGGCGACGACATCTACGGCGATGGCGTCAACGTGGCGGCGCGTCTGGAGAGCATTGCCCAGCCCGGTGGTATCGTCCTCTCGAAACAGGTTTACGACCACATCGGACCCAACGTTCCGGTGCTATTCGTTTCTCTGGGGGAACAGTGGGTCAAGAACATCAGCCGGCCCATCCGGGCCTATTGCGTCGATTTTCCGGGCGAGGCAACCGGTGAAAACGTCATCAGTTTCGAGGCCTTCGAACTCGACACCGCCCTTTTCGAGCTGCGCGAGGCGGGCGAACGCGTCCCTGTCGAGCCCCAGGTTTTCGACCTCTTGGCGATGCTGGTGCGCAACCATGACCGGACCGTCACCAAAGAGGAGATCTTCACCGCGATCTGGGGCGACCGGATCGTCTCGGACGCGGCGCTCAGCAGCCAGATCAAGGCGGCGCGCCGGGTACTGGGTGACGACGGCGCATCGCAACGCATGATTACGACCGTGCACGGTCGCGGCTTCCGCTTCGTTGCGCCACTCAATAATGCCGCGTCGGATAATCCTAAAAAAAGCGAACGTTCCACCAGCGATCAAGCGATCGCGGTGATTGCCAGTCGGCCTTCCGTCGCCGTGCTGCCGTTCCTGAACCTGAACCGTGATCGTGATGAAGACTATTTTGCCGACGGCATTTCCGAAGACATCACCACGGCCCTGGCCAAGAACCACTGGCTTAATGTGGTTGCCCGCAATCCTGCCTTCGCGTTTCGCAACTCGAAAGACAGCATTCGCACGATCGGCGAGAAGCTGAGCGCCGACTACATCGTCACCGGCAGCGTGCGCAAGGCCGGCGCGCGTTTCCGCATCACCGTTCAAGTGGTCGACGCCGACACCGAGCATAGCGTCTGGTCCGAACGCTTCGATCGCGATTCCGTGGATATCTTCGATCTTCAGGACGAAATCTCGGAACTGGTTGCGGCGCGCCTCGAGTCGGAACTCGGCCTGTCGGAACAACGCAAGGCCGAGAGGCGGCCACGCAAGAACCTAGGGGCATGGGACCTTTATCAACTCGCCCTTTCCGAATTCTACAAATTCACGCAGGACAGCAATATCAAATGCCAAAACCTGCTACGGCAATCCATCGAGCTTGATTCCGAGTTCGCCGGCGCCCATTCCAGGCTCGCCTATGCAATTGTACTCAGCATGGTCTATTTCGATGTCGCGCCGGACGACACGCTGATGGACGAAGCCCTGACGGCGGCCAGGCGTGCCATTGAACTGGATAACCAGGATGCCAATTGCTACTTCGCCATCGGCCGGGTTCATCTTGCGCGCTGTGAATACGATCTGGCGATCGAGGCCCTGCAATATGCGTTGGAGCTGAACCCCTGCCTCGCGGTGAGCTATTGTGGCCTGGGTGACTCGTTTGCCTATGAAGGCCGTCTCGACGAGGCCATCGAACAATTCGAAATCGCCATCAAACTCAGCCCGCATGATCCCTTTCGCTGGGCCTTCTATTCCTACCGCTCGCTTGCCCACCTGTTTCGCGGCGAGTTCGAGGATGCCGCGCTTTGGGCGCGCCGGGCTGTGCAGATCCCCAACGCTCAGTATTGGGCGCGCGCGCATCTTGTCGCGGCGTTGGGGCATGTCGGCGATAAAACGCAGGCGAGGGGGGCAATCAGGGATCTGCTGGCGACCAAGCCAGACTTCTCATGCGAATTTGCGAGAGAGCATCTGTTCTATCTCAAGGACCCCAATCAGCTGGAAATCTATCTCGACGGCTTGCGCAAAGCTGGCGTTGCATAGGACAGAATTCGGCGGATTGCCGCGGTTGCAAGGGCTCAACCTACCGGTCTTTCGGCGTGATCCAGAAAGTGTCGGGCCGGTAGATGCCGAAATAGGCGCCGGGCTCGTATAGGTAAGGCGCCTTGTCCGGCAGATTGCGAAGGTCGGCGCGGGCAACGATGGGCTGGCCGACGCCGCCGAGCAGGCCGATGGACAGCACCTGGTCGCTTTGGATGGTCAGCATGCGCTGCCAGATCGCTTGCCGCTCGGCCGTGGTTTCGGCCCGACGCCACGCTTCGTAGAGGGCCAATTGCTGCCGCGCCGCCGGCATGTCTGGTGCTTCGCCGGCACTGCCGCCGCTTTCGTGGAAAAGACCCCACAGCGGCCAGTTGTTCTGGCGCACGCTGGTCGGCGCCAGTTCGGCGGGGCTCTGATCGGCGTCGGCGAGGCCGTCGGCGAGACCGTAAAACAGGCTCATCACGGTGGCGCCGCTGCGTACGCGTTGGCGCGCCACCTGGCGGCCTCGGGACAGAACGACGAGCTTGACGCCGATCTTTTCCCAGGTCGTTGCGATGAGTTCGAGGATATCGGTTTCAGCCGGGTCGACTTCCGCCGTCTCGACGATAAGCTCCATCGGCCGCCCGTCGGGAAGCTGCCGCGTGCCGCCCGCTTCGCCGCGCGGCAGACCGATGTCGTCGAGCAGTCGGTTGGCGCGGTCGAGATCGAAGGCCGCCCAGGCGCGGCGGTGCTTCTTGTGGTAAAGCGGGCTGGCCGGCAGAACACTGTTGGCGCCGGGTTTCGCCAACTTCTGGTAAATGACGTTGTTGATTTCGTTGCGGTCGATCGCCAACGACAGGGCGCGCCGGAAGCGCAGGTCGCGGAGTAAATGGCGCCAGGCCGCTCGGCTGGTGTTGAAGTTCGGATAGAGCGCCAACTGCGCGCCACGCCCGATCGGCCAGAGACGGACCTTGATGCGGCCCTTGGCCTCGGCCTCCTTGAGCAGTGTGAAATCCTGTAGGCCGAGACCGCGTGCCTGCAGATCGCTTTCGCCGGCCATGCTTTTGGTTGGAATCAGCGCCGGATCGGCCCGCCGCAATAGGACGCGGTCGATATAGGGCAATTGTCGGCCTTCCGCATCGACTCGATGGAAATAGGGATTGCGTTCGGCGATAAAGCGTTCGCTCGGCGGCCGGCTGGTGTTGACCCAGGGTTGCAGGCTTGGAAGGTCGGGGTTGTCGAAACGGAACATGCGGTCGCGGCGATGATAGAGCGCGGCCCAGTTTTGCAGACCGTAATCGGTCGCCAGATTGTCCAGTTCGGCGCGCTCGACATAGCGGGCGTGAAAGCGCCGTAGATAGTGGGCCGGGCGATAGATGAAAAGCGGCGAGGCGGCGGCGAGGGCCGCTAGGAATTCCGGGTTTGGCGCGTCCCAGCTATAGCGTAGCGTCACCTCGTCCAAGACCTCGAACCGCGGCGGTTGCCCGGCAACCAGCAACGCCGCCGGCAGGCCCCTTGGCGACAGCTCGGCATTCATGGCGACGTCTTGCCACCAGAATTGGAAATCGGCGCTGGTGAAGGGGTGACCGTCCGACCAGCGATGGCCTTTGCGCAGGATGAGGGTGAAGCGTCGCCCCTCTTCGATCCGCACATCTTGCAGGATGTCGGGCAGCAACTTGCGTTCCGGGGTCCAGACCATCAGCCGCGCATATCCCAGGAGCACCAGGTCGCGGGCGTCGCGGCCACCACGCGCCAGTATCCGCAGGCTACCGCCGTAGGCGCCCGGCGCCCAGCCTTTGCGCGACGGCAGATCCCGCCGCGGTTCTCGCGGCAGGCGTTGCGCCAGCGGCGGCAGGGCGCCGGCGGCGACCGCCATTTCGATCATAGGCGGCTCGGCGGCTTGCCCAGGAGCGCCGCACAACAGCGCCGCAAGAACAAAGCCGCAAAGCCCTGCCTTTCGCAGCCTATGTCGGATCTGGATCACGTGGCGGCCGTGACTTTCCCGGTATCTGCCGTGAGCCCAGACTGCAGGAACAGCAAGGCCCCATAGAGCAGCAGCGTGCAACCCAGCATCTCCAAGAACTCCTCGACACAGACTTGCAGAAGATATTCGAGGTTGGCGAAACCCTTTTCGGAAATGCCGTGCCCAATCAGTTCGATGCCGGCGCCGCCGGCAACAAAGACGGCCGCGCCGGCCGCGCAGGTCAGGCTGGCGCGTCGCTCCTTTGCCAGGCATTCGGCAACGGCGCGTAGATTGACCAGCAGCACCAGCGCGCCGAGCAAGGGGTAGGCCCAGATGAACTGACTGTGGCCGCCAAGGGGGTTGGGAAAAGCTTGAAACCGCTCGAGCGTACGTCCGACGGTTTCATGGATTGAGATACTCTCGTCCATGGAAAGAAAGATGCAGCCCAGGCCGCAGAACAGGAAGAACAACCGTGACCGGCCTGACAGGGGCGTCAAATTCGCGGTGACAATAAAAACCGTGCCGATGAGAAACAGCTGCGAAGCCGAGAACCATGCCGGCACGGTCCGTTCGTTATCGAGGTAGAACCAAAGGTGGATGATGCCAAAGCGGAAATCGACCATGTAATGGACGAGGTTGATGGCGACGAAGAGGAGTTCGATCGTAATCAGCACGACGACCGAGAGTTTTGCGGCTTGCTCGAAGCTCAGGCGGGATGTGGCGGGCATCGCGATAGGCCCCTCGAAAGACAAGAATCTGGCGGAAGCTCATCCACCTTTGCATGGTCGATCTGGAAAACTAGAAGAAATTGTTGAAGAATTTGTAATTGGCCGGCCCTAGAATCGCAATTGGTTAGCCCGCCAAGCGGCCGTACGCGGCCGCCATTTTACGAAACGGCTGAAGGGAGTTTCAGCATCGGCTGGACCCGAATGGGCGATCGCGGGATATGGCGGAGCGGAGTCAATCGGGCTCGATAAATCGGTCGCGCGCTATTAGGCTGGCGTGGTCGCCGGTCGTGCTTCGAGGTCCGCTCGCCGCACCGCAGGACGAATTGACGGGAGGGTAGGAGCGTGCTGGAAGAGTCGACGGCCATTGCGATCAAAACCTCGGTCGATCGTGGTTTCGAAGAACAGCTCGACTTCACCGCCGAACTGGTCAAATTCCCCTCCACCCGCGGCGCCGAGGCGACGGCTCAGGATTTCATGGCCGGCGAATTGCGCCAACGCGGTTACGACGTCGACCGCTGGCGGATCAAGGTCGAGGATATCGCCCATTTACCCGGTTTTTCGCCGGTGATGACCAGTTACGACAACGCATTCAACGTTGTCGGTGCCTGCCGTGCCGACAACCCCGGCGGCCGCTCGCTGATCCTCAATGGCCACATCGATGTCGTGCCGACCGGGCCACTCGATATGTGGGACGCGCCGCCCTTCGAGCCCCAAACCAAGGACGGCTGGATGTACGGCCGCGGCGCCGGCGACATGAAGGCGGGACTCGGCGAGGCGGTCTTCGCCCTCGATGCCCTGCGCCGTATCGGCTTCCGACCCGACGCCGACGTCTTCGTGCAGTCGGTCATCGAAGAGGAATGCACCGGCAATGGCGCCCTGGCCTGCCTGCAGCGGGGCTACCGGGCCGACGCCGCTGTCATTCCCGAGCCGATGTCGGACGCCATGATCCGCGCCCAGGTCGGCGTGCTGTGGTTCCAGGTCAAGCTGCGCGGCCATCCCGTGCATGTTTCGGTCGCCGGCAGCGGCGCCAACGCCATCGAGGCGGCCTTTCCCTTGATGCAGGCCCTGCATGGGCTCGAGGCGAGTTGGAACAGCGACGAACGCAAACACCCCGCCTTTGCCGCCATCGACCATCCGATCAACCTCAGTGTCGGCAGGATTGCCGGCGGCGACTGGCCCTCCAGCGTACCAGCCTGGTGCACCTTCGATGTGCGTGTCGCCGTCTATCCGGGACAGGACCTCGACGCCGCGCGCGCCGAGATCGAGGCCTGTCTGCGCGCCGCGGCGCGGGACAATTCCTTCTTGTCGAATTCGCCGCCGGAAGTCGTTTACCACGGGTTCCTTGCCGAAGGTTTTCACCTGACCGGGGCCGACGAAGCCGAGGCCGTGCTTGGCAAGGCACACAGTCTGGCCTACGGCGAGTCGCTCGGCGAATTGGCCTGCACCGGCACCACCGATGCGCGGTTCTTCGGACTTTATGCCGATACTCCGGCGCTGGTCTACGGGCCCAATTCCGAGAACATCCACGGCTTCAACGAGCGGGTCGAACTGGAGTCCATCCGCAAGAATACACAGGCGATCGCGCTTTTCATCGCCGAATGGTGCGGCCTGCAGCGGAGGTGAGCGGAGACCGACGCCGTCAGCTTGATGGCGCGTCGATCGGATCGAGCGGATAGATCGGCCGGCGCAGGTTCTTGTAGGTCAGTTGCCCGTAGTCCGAGGTGCAGACCCCGATGCCGGCGCACTCGATGACCTGGCTGGCAATCTCCTGAAAGCCGGCACGATAGTGAATGCGGCTTTTCAACATCAGATAGCGCTTCTCGCGCGGGTCGATTCCAAGGCTGAGCAGACAGCCGAGGTCATCGGGCTCCTGGTGGCGTGAAATGACGGCGATCTCGACCTTGCCCGTATCGAGTACGGCGCTCGGTCCCATGTCCATCAGGACGCCTTTCGCGGACGGACCGCGGTTGCGGTAGCGGCCGTCGGCGATCAGCCGAACGCGGCCGCTGACCTTGAGCGGTTCGCCGCGGCGCCCGATCGAGGGCATGTCGATCTTGCCACCCAATCGCAGCTCGACCTCGGCGCCGACGCCGGCCGCGATCATCTGGCGCACCGCCTCGGGATCGTGGATGGCAAAAGCGGCGACATCCTCGAGCCCGGCTTCGAGAATGCCGGCGAGCACCGGCGTGCAATCCATAGTACCGCCCGAGGCGGCGTTGTCGTAGTGGTCGAGCAGGATGATGGGGCCACCCTTAGCCGGCGTGCCGGCCGCCTCCCTGGCGCGGGCCAGCGAGGCTGCCAGCGGCTCGACGCGGTAGACGAAGGCCTCGCGATGACGCCAGGCCTGGTCGAGCAGTTCGTCGCAAAGTTGCTGCGCCAAGGCCGGGTCGTTATCGGTCGCCACCACCGCGCTGAGGCCGGCGTTCCTGACGTCGGCGTGGGGAAAACCGGTAAAGAGAGTGGCGGCCAGCGCGCCTTCGTTTTCCATCTGGCGGGCGCGTGCCTGCAGTTCGCGGTTCGGTGAATCGCCACTGCCCTGGCGCATGACGTGCGGGATCATCGGGCGGTTGCCCCAGGCCATCACCGGCCGTGCCACGCCCTTGATCTGTGCGATCAGGCCGCGCCCGGCACGCAGCCCGGTCTCGTAGGCGTCGAGATGCGGATAGGTCTGGTAGCCGGCGACGATCGTCGAGTTGTCGACGATGGCTTCGTAGAGGTTGGTGTGCATGTCGAGCGCCGTGGCGATCGGCAGATCCGGCGCCAACACCCGCAGGCGTCGCAACAACTCGCCTTCGCCGTCTTCATAGGTCTCGCTGACCATGGCGCCGTGCAATTCCAGAAAAAGCGCGTCGCAACCCTTGTCGACGGCCTCAAGAATACGGGCTGCCATTTCCTCGTAGGCGGCGGCCTCGACGATACCGCTCGGCCAGGCGTTGGCGGCGATGGGCGTCTCGATCTCCCAGCCTTCGGCTTCGACCAGGTCGATGAAGGCGGCCATGCTGCAGCCCGTGCCCTTATAGGCCTCATAGGCGGCACGGCCGGTCGCCGGTGTCGGGCCGCCGCGGGCAAAACGCGCCAGCGGTGTTGGCACTGGCGAGAAGGTGTTGGTCTCGTGGCTCATCATTGCGATGACGGTTCGCATGCTGGGTTTCCTTAGCGAAGGGAGTGACCGAACCAGACCTTAACGGCTTTCGTGGCGCCAGCGAAGCTCCGTGGGCGTGCCAATTCGAGGATGTGGGCGAAGCCGCCAAGCAGTCGACAATCGCCGCGGCGTGGAGACCCGACAAGCTCGCGCGTACTCTAATACAGTCTCGGCTGGATGCAGGGGTGCCAATACCTATATGATACCAATAGTTTGCCGTATCGCCCTGGCGCGTGCCGGTTTGGAATAGAAAGGGAATGGACAGGGGATGGCCGCGGGCTCGGACAGCGACGGAAAACAGGGTACCGCGACGGTGGCGCGGCCACTGCGCCGCGCCCGCATGGAGGACCCGGCGGCCCTTGGCGAGTTCCTGTTGCGCCCCGATGTTGCCGACCCGCGCTTGACCGAGTTGGTTCGCGGCGTCGATCAGGATGGCACGGCGGTCGTAACGCGGGTTGTGGTCGAACGTCCCTTGACCCTATTTCTCAACAGCCAGGAAATCGTCACCATGATGACGATTTCGGACTACCCCGATTACCTGGCGCTGGGCTATCTGCTCAATCAAAACATGTTGCGCTCCGACGACATCATCGAAGGCATAGATTATGACGACGACTTGGAGGTCGTCGTGGTGCGCACCGCTCGGGAAACCGACTACGAGGAGAAGCTCAAAAAGAAGATCCGGACCTCGGGCTGTGCCCAGGGCACGGTGTTCGGCGATTTGATGGAGAGGTTCGACCAGGTCAAGCTGCCGGCCGAGGCGGTGCTCAAGACCTCGTGGCTCTATGCCCTCTCGAAGAAGATCAATTCCGTTCCCAGCCTCTATCTGGAAGCCGGAGCGATTCACGGCTGCGTCCTCTGCAAGGGCGATCGGCCGCTGGTCTATATGGAAGACGTCGGTCGGCACAATGCCATCGACAAAATCGCCGGCTACATGTTCGAGCACGGGATTTCGCCGGAGGACAAGATCTTCTACACCACCGGGCGCCTGACCTCGGAAATGGTCATCAAGTGTGTGCAGATGGGAATCCCTATCCTGATTTCGCGTTCCGGCTTCACCGCCTGGGGCGTCGATCTGGCGCGCCAGGCCGGCCTCACCTTGATCGGCCGGGCCAAGGGCCGGCGTTTTGTCGCGCTGGCGGGGGACCAGCGCATCGACTATGACGCCGACGCCGGCACCGCCGAGGCGGACGAGAACCCGCGCCATCAACGTAAAGGGAGCCGCGATGCGGGAGGTCCGGATGGCGCCTGACGGCGGCGGTGACGTCGCCGGATTGCTGCTCGCTGGCGGCCAATCGCGCCGCATGGGCGGAGGCGACAAGTGCCTGCGTTCCCTGGGCGGCAAACCGCTGCTGGCACATGTGGTGGCGCGCGCCAAGCCGCAGGTCGGGCCGTTGGTGCTCAACGCCAATGGTGATCCCGGGCGCTTTGCCGACTTTGCCTTGCCGGTGGCAGCCGATGTCGTCGAAGGTTTCGCCGGTCCACTGGCCGGCGTGCTCACCGGCCTCGAGTGGGCAGCCACGGAGGCGCCACGGTGCCGCTGGGTAGCGAGTTTTGCCTGCGACGCGCCGTTTCTGCCGCTCGATCTGGTGGCCCGTTTGCGGGCGGCGGTCGACGCCGCGGGCGCCGATATGGCCTGCGCCACCAGCGCCGGCCGCGCTCATCCGGTCTTCGGTCTGTGGCCGGTCGCCCTGCGGCACGATCTGCGGCGATCGCTGATTGAGGACGATATCCGCAAGGTCGACGTCTGGACCGCCAGGCACAGCCTGGTCGAAGTCGCGTTTCCAGCGATGTCCCAGGGGCAAGGTCAAGTCGATCCGTTTTTCAATACCAACCGGCCCGAAGATCTCGAACAGGCCGAAGAGCTGCTAGCCGATTGAGCAGGCGGCTGGGCCGGTTTAGGCAGTTTTTTACGTCTCTGGGTTAGCCTCGGTTGGAGTCTGTGCACCCTGCGGCGAAACTGGCGCCGGCCGGCCATGTCAAATTGCCTCAAAGGCCGGATTCGCGCCGTTTAGGACATAACCTTGGATCGAGACACTTCAGAGTCCCGGCGTGACGCCATGCCCCGTTCAGCGGCCCGGCGCCTGCGCGATTGGTGGAAGGGTGGCGACTCTGCCACCTCGAAGCGGCCTCGACGCACCGGGCTCGCCAAAGAGGAAGTCAAGACTTGGGCTGGGCGCGGGGCCAGCGAACCGGATTGGCGGGCACTTTCGCAGTGGACTCCAGGGCGTTTGACTGCGGCCGAGATATTTTGGGGTAAGGGCCGGATCAGGCCCGAAAGCCCGGCCTTCGCAAAACTCCTGGTGGCGCCCTTCGAACTTGACAGGGTCACTTCGGCTTGCGACCTCAATTGCGGTCCCTATGGTGTCTCGCCAGAAATCGCCGCGCTTCTGCCGCTGTCGCCGGCTGCCTATTCCCGCCATGAAGAACTGGTCGCGCTCTCGAGGCACTTCGCCCTAGGCGAGGGCCGACCGGCAACGCAGCGTTTGCATGTACCAGCGGTTCCGAGCATCGAACCGCCAGCGGTCTCTGCGCTCCTGGCATTTGATTTGGTTCAGGCTTATGTCGACAAGGCTCTCATCCTCGAGGCTCTGCGGGCCGGCTTGACGCCGGGCGGGCAGTTCGTCTTTACCGATTTCGCCAGCAACGCTTCGGACCCGTCCCAAAACGCGCTTACGGAATGGCGCCAGGTCGAGCCGGAGCTCTTTTTTGACGCGCCATCGGAACACTGGCGGATGTGCCGTGAGCAGGGCCTCGAAGTAGAGGATATGACCGATATTACCGAAGCCTACGCCGATCTTATCCTCAGCTTCATGCCGTCCATCAAGGAGCAGCTCTACTCTGTAAAACGGGAGAGCCGGGCGGTGCAGCAGCTGCGCTACGAATTTGAACTCTATGCCCGCCGCTTGCAGGCATTCGAGAGCGGCGCGGCGCGACTCCTGCGGTTTTACGGCCAAGCCATCGAGATTTAAGGCGGTTTGGCCGCGTCAACACGATCAAGAAATGTTCTTGTGCAATATAAAACAGGTAGTTATGTGATGCGCTTCATCCAGTTAATCATCGTACTGCTACTCTTTGTGTCGCTTGGCCTGGGGGCCGCCGTATCAAGCCAGAATCCGGCTGCTCCAAGTCGCCCGGCACCGATCGACGATCGGATCCTATCTAATTGATTTTGATAGAAAAAAGAGAGACTTCCCTGTGATAATATTGGGCTATGGAGGCAGCGGGTAAGAAGTCGGAAACCACAGTTGAACGACCATGTCTTTCGCACCCGCGGCAGCATTTGCGTCTCCACCGAGAGGCGCCAAAAGAAGTGCCGCAAGCAGGAAAGTCGAGGTGGGACATGGTTGTGAAATTGTTGAAGGTCGTCGCTGGATCCCTGTTCACGGTCATCCTGCTTGCGGGGGCCCTGGTTCTTGGTCTCGATCGCCCGGCCTGGACCCGTGTTTTCGACGACGGTTTGGATAACCGGGTGGAAGAGGTTTTCGCCTATCAGAATCGTGTCGCTTCGGCGGTGACCCGCGGCCTGTTGGACGAGGACGTAACAAGCGCCCGTCGGACCGCCTGGCTGGAAAATCTCGAAGAATCCCTCAGCACCGCCTGTGGACCCATTCAAAGCGCCGGCTATCGCACCGTTCAGGGCGAAAACCTTGGTGTCTATCACCGTCTGCAGGCTCTGGCCGCGTTGTCGAACTGCGAGGTGACCGCCGCCAAGGTCGAGTATGATTTGTGGATCGCCAATCGCAGCACCGCGCGGCGCTACCTGCGCGATATTCAGCAATTGGCGGGGGCCCCGGTGGGCATACCCACAAAGGCCGTAGTCACTACCTACTGAGATCGCTTTAGCGGTCGCGCCAGTTCGTGAGCAGGCGTTCGCCCTCACTTAGTTCGGTGGCACTCATGCGCGCGGTGATATCGCGCAATCGCGCGGCCGGCCACGTTCGACCCTGTGCCGCGGCCAGCGAAAGCCACAGGTAGGCGCGCGGCAAGTCCGTGGCGGTACCGCGACTGTAGGAGTCTCCAAGATTGAGCTGGGCCACCGGGTGGCCACGCGCGGCGGCACGCCTATAGAGCTGTCGCGCCATGGCCGGTGAAGCCGGCACGCCGTCGCCGGCCTCGTAGAGCCCGGCCAGCGCGACCATAGCGTCCAGGTCGCCCTGGTCCGCGGCCTCGCGCCACGCCGTCGCCGCGGCCCGCAGGTCACCGGCATCATAGGCTGCGAGACCGTCAACCAACCCGCTGCCGGCGGCGGGCAGGGACGTCGTTGTCACAACAAGTGCCGAAATCGCGGTCAGAGCGATAATGCAAAATGCCGTCCACCGAACCTGCGATCGCGCCGAAGTGGCGGATCGCTGGCTGGTGGGCGGCATTTGCATGGCGGCGCTTGCGAACGGCATGACGGCCATAGCGTCAGGCGTTCGCCGGCCCGGGTTAATTGATACGGGCTTCCTCGGGCATCAACATGATGCTGTCCTGATCCGGTGTTACGGACAGGTGGCAGCCGATGCAGAATTCAACCTTGTCCGACCCGGCCCCGTCGGTGGTGCCAAAAGTTGAGCCGTTCGGCATGATCATGGTGTAACGCCAGTCGCCGCTGTCTTCGTTGAATCCGGCCGACATCTTCTCCATGACAAAGAGCGGTCCAACCGAAACCTGGCCGTTGCCCTTGACCCCGAAGCTGGGCTTCGCGAGCTGGGTTCCGGCCGGCAGCGTACCGGCCTGTTCGAAGGCACCATAAGCCTTGCCGACTTCGTTGGCATAGTTGTGGACATAGCGGCCGCCGTGGGTATCCGACACATAGGGCACGCGGCTGTAGATCCGATAGGAGAGGAAATTGACCGCGACGTCGTGATCGGACTTGGCATAGCCCGCCTGCATATCCTTCACCAGACAATCGAAGACCGCGACGGCTTCCGCCTCGGTCAACTCAGGTGCGGCGCCGGCGGCGCAGGGATTGCAAGGATTGCAGGGATTACACGGGTTGCAGGGATTGCCGGCAGCGCAGGGGTTGCACGGATTACACGGATTGCAGGGGTTCTTCGCCGCCGCGCAGGGATTGCACGGATTGCAGGGGTTTTTGGCCGCCGCGCAGGGGTTGCAGGGATTGCAGGGGTTCTTCGCCGCCGCGCAGGGATTGCAGGGATTGCAGGGGTTCTTCGCCGCCGCACAGGGATTGCACGGATTGCAGGGGTTCTTCAGCGCAGCGGTCTGCAAGCGTGGCACGGCGCACTTCAGGCTAGCCGATCCGCCGCCGGCGGCGCAGGGATTGCAGGGATTACAAGGATTGCCCGCCGCGCAGGGATTGCAAGGATTGCACGGGTTACAGGGGTTCTTCGCTGCCGCACAGGGGTTGCACGGGTTACAGGGGTTCTTCACAGCCGCGCAAGGATTGCAGGGGTTGCAAGAGGCCGCCTGCACCGGCGTGATAACCCAGTGAATAGCTGACGGTGCGTTTCCCGCCACGAAGCCAGCAGCAAGTACAACAGCGGTTGACACAAGCAACCGGTTTCTCATTTTCATTGACGTCTCTCCCAGATTGGCACCGCAGTTTCCGCCTGCCCCCAGTATTTGATCGTTCATCCGATCGTTCGTGGCGGCGGGTCGCTTCCCTGGTGCCCTGGTTATGAAATTCATGCCATTGTTCTCACAATCGCAAGGGCACCAAACATTCGAATCTTACCAAAGTCAGTCGGCAGAATATCCCGACTGATATGGTCTGTTGAATCAATCGACCTCACGATCTAGTGAGTGATATGAGGGGCCGGGCACATCCCTCGACCGATCGAGCATCGCTTCAGGGCGAAAATTGTCTCAGATAGGCAATGACATCGGCGCGGTCCTCGGCTTTTTTCAGTCCGGCAAACGCCATCTTTGTGCCCTTGACCACTTTGCGCGGCTTTTCCAAATAGATATCGAGGGCGGCGGCATCCCACACCACGCCCGATTTACCGTAGGCTTTCATCGCATTGGAGAACTTGTAACCCTGTGAGGTCCCGGCCGTGCGGCCGAACACTCCCTCGAGGCTGGGCCCGACCCGATGCTTGCCCGAGGTCACGACGTGGCAGGTCTTGCATTTCTTAAAAACCTTGGCCCCGGCTTGGGCATTGCCCGCGCCGGCCAACGCCGGCTGGGCGCTCCAGAACAGGGCCACAATCACTATTGCCGAGAGCCTGCCTGGTGATTTTCGCATAGGGCTCCACCTCCTGATCGTGTTGCGCATTGGGGCTCGGCTGTCGAACCTTGTCCGTTTGTCGGCCGCATTGAGCATAGAACTGGCGCCTTTTGCCGACGGCGGCAAAACACCCTCGAACACAGGCACGCGAGAATAGCGCGAGTGGACGGCGGGACCGCTGCGGCGTCCACAGCAAGTTCTTTCCAAAGCGGCGCCTGCGCCTTTAGGCTCACGCCTATGGAAGAGATCCCCTTTTGGCAGGAAAAGAGCCTCGCCGAGATGACCGCCGACGAGTGGGAGTCGCTCTGTGACGGCTGCGGTAAGTGCTGCCTGATCAAACTGGAGGACGAGGACAGCGGCGAGATCCTCTTCACCGACGTCGCCTGCAAGCTGTTGGACCGGCAGAATTGCCGCTGTGGCGATTACGCCCGGCGCCGGCATCTGGTCCCCGACTGCGTCGTCTTGACCGCGGACACCGTGGGATCACTGGCATTTATGCCGGAGACCTGCGCCTATCGCCTGCTGTCCGAGGGGCAGGACCTCTACTGGTGGCATCCCTTGGTTTCGGGTGACCCGGATAGCGTCCATACCGCCGGCATGTCGGTGCGCGGGCGCACGGTCTGCGAGTCCAGCGTGCCCGATGCCGAACTCGAGGATCATATCGTCAAATGGCCGCGGTGAAAGCGGTCGCGGGGTGGGGAGCGTAAGCGTGAAGTCTGGAACTGAAGACATCATCGCCGCCGCCGCGGCACGTGGCCTTAGCTTCCGTGGCGGTTTCGCGGTCGAGGCCGACGATCAGGTGCCGTTGCTGCCTGATGGTCGTCCGGCCCAAACGCTTTTGCTGTTCGGCAATATTGGCTCCGATCTCTGGGCTGCCTTCACGGCGGCGGCGGAAAGCACCGACGGCAAGCCGGACCCTCTTAATCGTTGGAGTGAACGCCTGCTTGGCGAGATCGCCGGGGCCGTCGGCGGCGCGGCGCACTACCCCTTCGGCGGTCCGCCCTACGTTCCCTTCCTGCGTTGGGCGCAACGCGCGGAGGCGCTTTCGCCATCGCCGCTTGGCATGCTGATCCATCCCGAATTTGGCCTGTGGCACGCCTATCGCGGCGCTCTGGCCTTTGCCCAGCCGCTCGATCTGCCGCCGAGGCCGCGCCGGGCCTCGCCTTGCGAAACCTGTGTCGAGCGGCCTTGCCTGTCGGCCTGCCCGGTGAGCGCCTTTACGCCAGCGGGCTACGATGTTCCTGAGTGTGTGGCCCATATCCAGACGGCTGCCGGTACGGACTGCATGGACTCGGGGTGCCGCGCCCGTAGGGCCTGTCCAATTGGCCGCGAGTTCACCTATAATGCAGCGCAGTCACGCTTCCATATGGAGGCGTTTTTGCGTGCCAGGCTGGCAGCCGCGGACGAAAGAGAGCCATGACAAAGACCGTCATCCTGATCGAACACCCCGTTGGCGAGCGCATCGACCGCGCGTCGCGGATTCTGGCGGAGCGGGGCTTCGAGACCGAATGGGTCTGCCCCGGCCGAGGCGATGCCTTGCCCAAGCCGGCGTCGCACCATGTGGCGACGGTTGTTTATGGTGGCGCCGAAAACCTCAGCGAATGCGAGGGAGTCGACTATATCCGCCGCGAAGTCGATTGGATCGAACGCTGGGTGGCGTTGGAGCGGCCGCTGCTGGGTTTCTGCCTTGGCAGCCAAATGCTGGCGCGCGGTCTCGGGGCTCACGTCGGACCGCACCCGGACGGTCACTGCGAAGTCGGCTTTTACCCGATCCATCCGACCGAGGCGGCGAACGGCTTCCTTGCCGATACCATGCATGCCTATCAGTGGCATAAAGAGGGCTTCGAGTTGCCGGAAGGTGCCGTGCTCTTGGCCGCCGGCAGTGGCGAGTTTCCCAATCAGGCTTTCCGCTACGGTCGCAACGCCTATGGACTGCAATTCCATCCCGAGGTTGACCTCAACGTCTTCAAGCGTTGGCTCGATTCCGTGCCCGATGTGCATGAACGTCCCGGTGCGCATGGGCGCGAACAACAGCTGGCCGATGCCGGCCGCCACGACGAACCCGTGGGCCGCTGGCTTGAGACCTTCATGGACCAGTGGCTGAGCGACATTGATTAGCCTTGTCGTGGCTTGCCCTGCTCGGAATTTACGGCCTGCAACGTTCGACGACGAAGGCCTGATCCTGGCGTAGGAGCGTATCGGCAATCCGCGTCAATTGTGCGCCAAGACCGCGCAGAAGGCGGGCGGTTACCCGTGTCAGCCGCTGGCCAGAGCGCCGGCGCGGCGCAGTGGTCTCCTGCTTAGGGAAGAATCTGGCCTCGGCCGGGACCTCGATGCCGCCGGCCCGTGCGATGCCTCTCATGAGATATTCCATGACGTTCTTCCTTATCCATGGGGTTGTTAGGATCGCGAAGATCCATTCGAAAGGGTGCGTGTTAGCTATATATTTGGCGTTCCTTCTGTTCCGTGACAAACGATCTCTCGTCATGCTATGAATTAGTAAAAATAATCCATGGAAGTGCCATGAGCGAACGCCTGCCGCCACTGAATTCTTTGCGCGCCTTCGAGGCGGGGGCCCGCCACCTCAGCTTCACCCGCGCGGCGGCGGAGTTGAACGTGACCCAGGCCGCCGTCAGCCATCAAGTCAAGCTGCTGGAAGACGATCTCGGTGTGAAGCTGTTCCGCCGGATGACTCGCAGGTTGGCCCTGACCGAAGCCGGAAACCGGCTCTACCCCGTGGTCGGCGAGGTCTTCGAGCGGCTGTCCATGGCGATCGGCGAACTGCGGGCAGGCAGCGGAACGCCAACCTTGACAGTGTCGCTGACGCCGTCTTTTTCCTCCAAATGGCTGATCTCGCGCCTGGGCCGGTTTTGGGAAAACCATCCCGAGGTCGACATTCGTCTGCACCACTCCACGGCCCTGGTCGACTTTCGCCGTGACGATGTCGACCTGGCGGTGCGCTGGGGGGCCGGTACGTGGCGCGGCCTGGTTTCCGAGTGCGTTCTGGAAGTCGAGTTGACCCCGATCTGCAGCCCGGCCCTGGTTGTCGGCGAGCGGCCACTGCGCGACCCGGCGCAGTTGGCCGACTACACCCTGTTTCACGAGGATGACTATGGCAATTGGACGCAGTGGCTGGCGGCGGCTGGCGCGGCCAATGTCAATCCGCGCCGTGGTCCGATCATGGACGATCTGGGGGTCCTGCTAGAAGCGGTCGCGGCCGGGCGCGGCGTTGCCTTGGGGCGCCTGTCCCTGATCAAAGAGGATTTGGCGAGCGGCAGACTGGTGCGCCCCTTCGAAACAAGTCTGAAGGACGTCTTTTCCTATTACCTGGTCTATCCCTCGGCGGCGCTGGAGCGCCCCGAGGTGAAGGCCTTCCGGGATTTCCTCTTGGCCGAGGCAGCGCGGGAGAAAAGCTGATTGGGCCCGTCAGCTCCGGGGGACCGTCAGCTCCAGGGGCCTGTCAGCTCCAGGGGAAGGGGCTGTGGCTCGTCGGATGCAGCTTGCCTTCGGCGTAGCGCGAAAAGCGGAAGGGCTCGAGCAGGGCCGACTTGCCGTCGACCAGTTCCTCGGCCACCAGCTTGCCGACCCCGATCATTTTGTAACCGTGGTTGGAATCGGCGATTACGTAAACATTCTCGCGGAATTGATCGAAAATCGGAAAGGAGTCCGGGGTAAAACAGCCGAGGCCGCCGGACGGCTCGTTCTTGTATTTGCCGATCTGTCCCTCGAAGCGCTTCTGGCAAAAGGCCAGGGCCGAGCACCACATGTGGGCGAAATTGTCGTCGACGATGAATTCCGGCGAGTCCGCTCCATAGGGATCGATGGCGACTTCGTCGACCGGGGTTTCGACCTTGTAGGGCATGGCGCCGCCCTGGATGCCGTTGAAATTGAAATCCGGTTTGTAGTAGATGCCCCACATCTCTTCGGTGATCAGCGAGCCGTCGACATCGGAATATAGGGGCGCGTCGCTGTCGACGTGAATGACCGGCGGCATATGGCCGTCGTTGGTCTTTTGCATTTCCGGATCGACGCCCAGCGTGCCTTCTTCCAGGCACCAATAGCGCCAAGTCGGAATGTCGCGCAGCATTTGCCCGTTCGGTCCCTTGATGTCGACCGACTTTGGCAACTCGAGCATTTTCCAGATGCTGTTGACCCAGGGACCGACGCCGACCACCACCTGTTCGCACTGGATCGTGCCCCTGTCGGTTTCGACAGCGGTGACCGCGTCGGAGTTGCTGCCATGCTCGAAGCCGGTGACGGTGACGCCGCTCATGATCCGCACGCCCAGCGCCTCGGCCTTGCTGGCAAGTCCGTAGATGGCCGCGGTGTTGTTGGCGTAGCCGCCTTTCTTTTCGTGCAGGACCGAGGTGATGCCCTTGGCCTGCCAGTCGTCGAACAGGCCCTTCATGTAGGCCTCGGAGTCCGCCGCGCCTTCGACAAAGGTCGAGTCGTAGCCGATGGCCTTTTGTTGTTCGTAGATCGCCCCTACGTCGGCGTGCATGCTTTCCGGGCTGATCTGCATATAGCCGACGGGATGGTAGCTGAAGGCCTTGCTGTCGCTTTCCCAGACCTCGACACACTGGGCCATGAGTTCGCGCATCGCCGGTTGGAAGTAGTTGTTGCGCACGACACCGCAGGCGATGCCGCTGGCGCCGGCGGCGATGCCGGTCTTGTCGAGAACCAGAATATCTTCACCGCTTTGGCCCTTGGCGCGGAGTTTCTCGGCCAAGTGCCATGCCGTCGACAGACCGTGAATGCCGGCGCCGATGATGACGTATTTCGCGTGTGTGGGCATGGCCATGGTTGGGTCTCCGGCAAGTTGCGAGCGCGGTCTGGACCGCGACCTTTACCGCCGCCGACCAGGCCGCATCTTAGGCCCGGAACTCCAGGCGGACTTAGCGTCCATCCGACGCCGACTGGCTGCCAATCGACAGCCGGGCAGGTGCAATTCGCCCAGGTATGTCGCCCCGGTATGTCGCCCAGGTGTGTCGCCCAGGTAGGTTCGGACCCGCCAACGATGCCGGTCCGATTAGCGTTGCATGGATAGCGGCTCAAACCCGCGGTCGGCAAGGCTCGGGCCAGGGATAGGGCCGGGGATTTGCCGTTGCACGATGGGCGGGCCGGTGATTTCGAAGTAGAGCTTCTTGGCGATGGCGCGGGCGAAGTCGTCGGAATCGTCGGCGGTCAGCAGGAAAGCGCCATCGCCGCCGACGACCCCGGCGGCGTAGTAGCGCGCCAGCTTGGGTTCCTCGTTGAGGATTGCCAATCCGTTGATGGTGATGCCCGCGGCATTGGCCCGGGCGCGGCTGAAAGCGGGCGATTCGCCCTGATTGGCGCGGCCGTCGCCGGAGACGTCGATGGCCCGGCGCACGCCCTCGAAGTCGTTGTCGAAGATCCAGTTCACACTGGCATTTATGGCGTTGCCCAGGGCCGTCGCGCCGCCGCTGACGAAACGCGGGGTGGCGTCGATCATATCGGCGAAGCGCCGCGCCGAGGCGGCATCGTTGAGGTGCTGCCAATCGAGGGCGCGGACCTGGCTATCGGCGCCCGACCACTGCAGGACGCCGACCGCGATGCCCTGTTCGCCGGCCAATTCCAGCGCGCCCAGGACGTCGGGCGTCCTGAAGGCTTCGGCCAGGCCGGTCATCTGCAAGTCGAACTCGTCATCGTTGACGCTGGAGGAGCCATCGATGGCCAGCACCAGCTCAAGCAGCACCGGCGTTTGCGCCGCCGCGGGGGCGCCGCGCAGGACGGGAAGGGAAAGGCCGAACAGAACAAGGAGAAACGCGACGAACAGGGGCATTGCCGCAGTCTAGCCTGAAATGCTTGGCGGTCCGCTGTTTTTCCTCGGGGCGTCGCGGGGCGACCGCAAGCGAGGTCTCAATTTCCCGCCAGGCAAGAAGACCGCCGCCGTGAATCGGCTATTCCAATGGTAGTTGATTTTGGTAAGCTCTCTTCCGTGTTGGAGGTTATTTGCAGGAATCTCCAGTTTGGGATTGATTTAAAAGCGTTTAATGCGGATCCGCGAAACGCGGTCCCTATAAAATCAAAAACTTTGCAGGGAGAATGCGAATGTTCAAATCACTTACAAGTTTCGCGGTTGGCGCCGTGGTTCTGGCCGGCTTTACCATGGCCGCGACCGAATCCTATGCCGACAACGACCGCTTCAAGAAGGTTCTCGAACGCGGCAAGGTGGTCGTCGGCGTCAAGGCCGATTACAAGCCTTGGGGTTTCCGTGATTCCGACGGCAGTCTGGTCGGCATGGAAATCGACATGGCCAAGGATGTCGCCGCCGCTCTCGGCGTCGAACTCGAACTGGTCCCGGTGCAGTCGTCCAACCGCATGCAGTTCCTCGAGCAGGGCAAGATCGATCTGATGATCGCCACCATGTCGGACCGTTCGGACCGGCGCAAAGTGGTCGGCATTCCCGAGCCGAACTACTACACCTCGGGCACCAATGTTCTGGCCAAGCAGGGTGTGGTCAGCAAGTGGGAAGACCTCAGCGGCAAGCCGGTGTGCGGCAAACAGGGCGCCTTCTATAACAAGATCGTCTCCCAGCGTTACGATGCCAAGGTGGTGGCCTTCGTCAACAACGCCGAGGCCAAGCAGGCCCTTCGCGACGGCAAGTGCATTGCCTGGGTCTATGACGATTCCTCCATCGGTGCCGACCTCGCGTCGGGACAGTGGGACGGTTTCGAAATGCCCCTGAAGACGGAAGACGACAATCCTTGGGGTCTAGCGGTTCCGGTTGAAGAAATTGACGGGATCTGGGGCAACTTCATGGCCGGCATGAGCTATCGCTGGCTGGTCTCCGGCCGCCTCATCGAACTGGAAAAGAAGTGGGGCATACAGCCGACGGCCTATCTGACAACGCAGCAGGAAAAACTGGTGCCGAGTCGCGCTCACCTGAAGTAGGGCGCTTTGCCGGCGGGCGGGTTCCGGCGGAGCTTGCCCGCCGTTCTTTCCGGTCGGCGGGCGACGGTCAAGCCGCCTGGCCGCCGGGTACAGTAGGGCGTAGGGGCCGCGGGGGGCGCCGTGTTCGAGACGATCTCACCCTATTTCGCGAACCTCTACGATACGACCGGGCTCAACTTCATCATCTTCTATGAGGAGTATGAGTACGATCGCTTCATCGAGGCGATCTGGGTTTCGATCAAACTGATCATCGCCTGCCTGATTTTCAGCGTGATCGTCGGTATTGTCGGCGCCTGGGCGCAGGGCGCCAAGTCGGCCATCCTCCGCTATTGCGTGGCCGGTTATATTCAGGTCTTTCGCAACACGCCGCCATTCGTACAGCTGCTGTTCTTCTACTTCGTCGTCGGTACGATCACACCGCAAGTCGACAAGGGCGGTTATTTCGAACCGGTCATCGGCAGCTTCGGCTGGGCGGTGATCTCGCTGGGTTTCTTCGCCGGCGCCTTCAACACCGAAATATTCCGCTCCGGTATCGAGGCGGTGCCGACCGCCACCGTCGAGGCGGCCGAGGCCTTGGGCTATTCGCGCTTCAAGGCCTATATCTACGTCGTTCTGCCGCTGGCCTTCCGGGTCTGCCTGCCGTCTCTCAACAACAATCTGGTCAACCTTCTCAAAACGACGACGCTGGCCTACGCCATCGCGGTGCCCGAGATGATGTATACGGCCAACCAGATCTGGTCCGATAACGTCAATGTGCCGGAAATGATGCTGGTGCTCTTTGTCTACTACATCGCGTTGGTCGCCGTCCTGGTCTGGGGCATGCACCGCTGGGAACGCAAGATGCGCATTCCGGGGTACGGCTGATGCCGGGCTGGCGACAGGCACGCCCCGTGCCTGGGGTCACTGCGCGACCGGCGACCGATCTGCCGGTGCTGCTGCCGTTCGGCGGCAAGGGCGCTGGCGGGGCAGAAGCTGGAGGAATCGGCGACGACGGTCTGTTCCGACGCTACGACGACCGCCTTTTCCTCAACCTGGGGCCGCGCCACGGCCTTGCCTTGCTGCTGATCTTCGCGCTCTGGGCCGGCGCCGCTCAGGCGGCGGCGCCGGGCACCGTCATGTGGTCGATCACGACGGCGTTCAAATGGGTGCCCTTCATTCTTGAAGGTTTCGTCCTCAATATCGTCATCAGCGTCTGCGCCATGGCGATCGGCACCGTTGCCGGCGCGGTCCTCGGCCTGATGCAGGTTTCGCTGCTGGCGCCGGTGCGCGGCGGTTCGTGGATCGTTACCCAGTTCTTCCGCAACTCGCCGTGGCTGGTGCTGCTGTTCTGCGTCATGCTGCTGTTTCCCTTCGAGCTCGACTTCGGCTACGTCGTCATACCGGTGCCGGACTGGATCAAGGCGGTGATCGGCTTCTCGCTGCCGATCATGGCCAACATCTCCGAGGTCGTGCGCGGTGCCGTGCAGTCGTTGCCCAGCGGCCAGTGGGAATCGGCCGAAAGCCTGGCCTTCGACCGCCGCCAGACCCTGTGGATGATCATCCTGCCACAGTGCATCAAGCGGATGATTCCGCCATGGATCAACTGGTATTGCATCCTCACCATGGCGACGCCCTTGTGCTCGATCATGGGCGTCGAGGAGTCCGTGACCCATACGGTCCAGGCCTTGAACGCCGAAGGCGATCGACCCGAGCTTCTGGCACCCTTTTACTTCTTCCTGCTCTTCATCTACTTCGTTTTCACCTACCCCATCGCGCGCTACTCGATCCGTCTCGAACGCATCTACGCGGTCAAGATTTAGTACCGAGGAGTGGGAATAATGACGCCATTGACCGTGATGCACTGTCCGCTCGTTAGGCGCGGGTCGCGCCGTGGTGCGGGTCCACCTCAAGCGGCGTGCAACGCGGCGAGCGGTCAGTGCATCGCGGCCTTCGGTGGGACCACTCGGCCCTTGGGGTGCGTTGCGACACTTGCCCGATGTACCACATCGCGCTTCGCGTCGCGCCTACCCCAAGGGCCGAGTGGTCCCATCAATGGTGCCAGTATTCCCACTCCTCGGTACTAAGGAGTCTTCAAAGATGAACGAAGCAGCCACGAACAGCGGTTGGACGCCCGACCAGCCCATGGTTTCCATCCGCGACGTGCACAAGTCCTTCGGCGACCTGGAGGTGCTGAGCGGCGTTTCACTGGATGTCATGAAGGGTGAATGCGTCTGCATCATCGG
>JAJFGM010000157.1 GCA_021776145.1 Kiloniellaceae bacterium
TCTAGCTATTTTCTGAGCAGGAACTCGCGGCCGACCTTGACCCGCTGGACGCCATCGTAAGCGACGATATCGGCTGTGGCATAGGTCTCGGACCAGTCGCCGGGCAGATAGCTGCCGGTGCCAACGACATCGATTGGCGCATTGGCTTCCGACATCAATTTGCACTTAGCCGGGCTGAAACCCGACGAGGCGACAATCTTGACCTTGTCGAAACCCTCGCGGTTCAATGCGTCGCGCAGATGCCACACCGCCGCGGCGGAGACCCCTGGCCCAACCAGGTAGCGCAATTCGGTCTCGCTTCGATACCCACGCACGGCCTGCGGGGCGTGACGTTCGAGCACGGCGTAGGATCCCGGCGGATCCAGGCCTTCGACAAATCGTCCGCCGGGCGTATCCAGCCGAATGGCCAGATCTCCCTTGGCGGCGCGGCGCGGAAAGCGGCGGCAACAGGTCAGGGCGTCGGTTACTTCACGCGCGAAATAGTCGACCAGAACCGTCATGGGCTCGTTTGGAAAGCTCTCGTCGAACATCTCGGCGGCCCGCAACGTCGAGCCCGCATAGCCGATAAAAGCGTGCGGCATCGTGCCCAGACCGCTGTCTTGACCGAAATAATGGGCCGTCGCCTCGGTGGCGTTTCCGACAAAGCCTTTGGCCCCGACCTTGCGCTTGGCCCGCGCCGAGCCGACCGATGCCGCATAAGCCATCGATGCGGCCATCTCGGTTCCAGCGCAATGACGCGCGTCCATTGCCAAAAACGCGACCGACGGCAGATCGGCGCACATGGTGTAGGCATTATAAGCCGCGACACAGGGCGGACCGAGTTTCTGCAACAGCAGCGTCTCGAGATCGACGAGGTGACGCAACGGACCGGTGATATAAAACATCGGTTCGCCCGCCCCGACCCACTTGCCTTCCTCGTAGCGCAAGTCGATCTCGAAGGCGGTGCCGCGCCGACGGCCCATCTCTTCAAGCCACTCCAGTGCCAGGCGCGGGGCCGAAATCACCGGACGGCGCATGAAAAAGGCATAGGTTACCCGGCAGTCGCCAAAGCGCTCGACCGCCGCCTTGGTGCGCAGGAAATAGTGATCGGTCCAAGACCGGATATCGTCCTCGTCCAAAGGACCCAAGATAAGCGGCAAAGGCTTGGTTGGGATGGTATTATCGGGCATGGCCTCTCCTGCGCGGTGGCCCCGCGAAGCTTTCCTCTGACGGTCCCTATGACACCGCGGACACCGGTTCGCCGTCACCAAGACGCGCCACACGCTCGTCTTTCAAGGCCTCGGATATCAAGAAGGCCAACTCCAGCGCCTGATTGGCGTTGAGCCGTGGGTCACAGTGCGTGTGATAGCGGTCGCCGAGACGATCGTCGCTGATGGCTTGCGCGCCGCCCAGGCATTCGGTCACGTCCTGGCCGGTCATTTCGAAGTGAACACCACCCGCGTAGCTGCCCTCGGCACGGTGCACGGCAAAAAAGTTCTTAACTTCGGCCAGAATGCTGTCGAAAGGCCGCGTCTTATAACCCGACGCCGACTTGATGGTGTTGCCGTGCATGGGGTCGCAAGACCAGACGACGTGGCGTCCCTCGCCTTCCACCGCGCGGACCAGACGCGGCAGATGCGTTCCGACCTGATCGTGGCCCATGCGCGAGATCAGAGTCAACCGCCCAGCCTCGTTGTTCGGGTTGAGGACATCGATCAGGCGCAACAGATTGCCAGGGTCCATGCTGGGGCCGCACTTCAGGCCGATGGGATTGTCGACTCCGCGCAGGAATTCAACATGGGCTTCGTCAATCGCCCGGGTACGGTCGCCGATCCACAACAAATGCGCCGAACAGTCATAGTGGCGGCCGGTCAGGCTATCGATCCGGGTCAAGGCCTGCTCGTAGTTCAGCAACAGGGCTTCGTGACTGGTATAGAAGTCGGTTTCTTTGAGCTGCGGCACCCTTTCCGGCGTCATGCCACAAGCTTCCATGAAGGCCATGGCTTCGTCGATGCGCCGCGACAGTGCTTCGTAACGCCGCCCCTGCGGGCTGCCGGCGACGAACTCGAGATTCCAGCGCTGCACCTGATGCAGATCGGCAAATCCGCCTTGGGCAAAAGCGCGCAGCAGGTTCAAGGTCGCCGCCGCCTGGTTGTAGGCCTTGATCAGGCGTTCAGGGTCCGGCTCGCGGGCTTCCGGCGTGAACTCGATACCATTGACGATGTCGCCGCGATAGCTCGGCAGTTCAACATCGCCACTGACTTCGGTCGGCGCCGAGCGCGGCTTTGCGAACTGGCCGGCGAGACGCCCGACCTTGACCACCGGGCAGGCTGCGCCAAAGGTCAGGACCACCGACATCTGCAACAGGACACGGAAGGTATCGCGGATGTTGTTGGCGTGGAACTCGGCGAAACTTTCGGCGCAGTCGCCGCCCTGGAGCAGGAATGCCTTTCCCTCGGCGACACGGCCAAGCTGGCTGCGCAGTTGGCGCGCTTCACCGGCGAACACCAACGGCGGATAGCTTGCCAGGTTCTCTTCGACCTGTTTCAGTTTGCCTTGGTCCCGATAGTCTGGAACTTGCTGGATTGCCTTTCCACGCCAGGACTCTGGGGTCCATTTTGCGGTCATAATCGACCTCTTTTTTTACCTCTGCTTCGGGATCGTGGGTTTTACGCGCCTTTTATACCCTTTTCCAGGGGGAAATACCGGAGCCCGAGGCACTGTCGCCTGTACATAGAGTCGTGGTTCGCCCGCGAAACCCTTGGATTTGCCCGCCCTTGGACCACCCGGGAAGCCCGCCGCGCCAGTCATAGCGCCGGTCATAGCGCCACTCACGACGGTGGCCAAACCCGCGGCCAGAGCTGTGAATCAAGCGGATCGCCAGCGTCAATATCGGGCAGTTCGGGCATTTCCTGGATGCCCTCGCGCGGGTAGAAAACAACGTCTTCGCCGGCCCAGCGGGTAACGCTGGCACGCCGTCGCTGCCTCAGGGACGCATTGCCCGGCGCTCCGTGCACGACAAGGCCGTGGTGAAGCGTGCAATCGCCGGGCTCGAGTTCGAAGCTGACGAGTTCGAGGCGATTGCGCAGGGCTTCGATGTCGGGCACATCCGGCAGGTCTTCGGTATATTGCGCATCGCCGCTGAAGGTCGCCGGCAGGTAACGCTGACCCCAACGGTGCGAGCCCTTGACGTATTCCACGCCGCCGCTTTCATCGGAGACCGGATCGAGAGCCATCCACAAGGTGGCGATTTGCCAACCGTTTACCGGCCAATAGGTGAGATCGTGGTGCCAGGGAGTCCGCGTCGGCGTGCCAGGCTCCTTAATCAGCCATTGGTCGAATATGATGTTGACCTTCTTGGCGCCCATCACACGCGCGGCGATTGCGGCGGCTGGGGATTCGAACACGAAACGCCGGCAGTCCTCGTTGTGGCGCCAGACAAACGTGTCGTGAAAAAAGCGGCCGCCCTCGTCACGCGCGGCCGCGACTTCGGCATGCAACTCGGTTGGCGCCGCCAAACAGGCCTCGGCCGCATGCCGCATCAGGGGAATCCATTCGGCGTCGAACAGTCCGCGCAAACAGATGACGCCGTCCCTTTCGAAGGTGGCGATCTCGTCTTGCGTGATCTCGCGCAGGGGTTCCCGATTCAAGGCCATTTTCGCCGCCTCGATTTCACCGCTGATCGGCGATGTTACACCATTCCGGCGGGGCAAAGACAGGGCAACGGCGAATCACTCCGCCGCTTCGCGAGCCGGGTCGGGCAACGGTTCGCGCAGCGTGACCAGCTCCTCGGCCGCGGTCGGATGAATGCCGACCGTGGCGTCAAACTGTTGTTTGGTGGCGCCGGCCTTGATCGCCACGGCCATGCCCTGAACGATTTCCGGCGCGTCCAGTCCAACCACGTGGATGCCGATCACCCTTTGGCTGGCACGCTCGACGATCATCTTCATCATCGTCTTCTCGTCGCGGCCGGTCAGCGTGTGCTTGAGGGGGCGGAAAGTGGAGCGATAAACATCAATATCGCCGACCTTGCCGCGTGCTTGCGTCTCGGTCAGCCCGACCGTGGATACCGGTGGATGGCTGAAAACCGCGGAAGGCACATCGCTGTGGTCCATGGCGCGTTCGCGGCCACGATAGACAGTGTCGACAAAGGCCATGGCCTCTTCGATCGCAACCGGTGTCAGGTTGATGCGGTCTGTAACGTCACCCAAAGCGTAGATATTGGGCTGACTGGTGCACGATAGGGCATCGACCTTAATGGCGCCCCTGTCGTTCAACTCGACCCCGGCGGCATCGAGGCCGAGGTTCTCGACATTCGGTTTGCGGCCGGTCGCCGCCATCAAGAGGTCGCAGTCCAGCCGCCCACCATCGAAAAGATGCAGGACCAGACCCTGTTCGGCCTTTTCGATGGAATCGATGGTGGTCTCGACGACCAGATCGATCCCCTTTTTGACCAGTTCAGCGGCCAAGGTGTCGCGCACGTCGTCATCGAAGCCGCGCAGGATCTGCGGGCCCCGGTAGATCTGCGTCACCTGGCTGCCCAAACCGTTGAAGATGCCGGCGAACTCGACAGCGATGTAACCACCACCGTAAATCACTACGCGCTCGGGCAAGGCGTCCAAATGGAAGGCCTCGTTGGACGAGATTGCGTGCTCCCAGCCATGGCCCAGGGGAAAGGATGGCGTACCGCCGGTGGCGATCAGCATGGTTTCGGCACTGAAGACCTTGTCGCCAACCTCGACCCGGTGTGCGTCCAACAAGCGCGCATGACCGTGATGTCTCTTCACCCCGGCGTTATCGAGCAGCTTCTGGTAGATACCCTCCAGTCGGTCGATTTCCCGGTCCTTGTTGGCGATCAGCTTGGCCCAATCGAAGCGCCGTGGCCCAACCTCCCAGCCGAATCCGGCAGCGTCCTCGAAGTCCTCATGAAAATGTGCGGCATAGGACAAAAGCTTCTTCGGCACGCAGCCGCGAATGACGCACGTGCCTCCGTAACGATAGGATTCGGCGATAGCGACCCGAGCGCCGGTTCCGGCAGCCATGCGCGCGGCGCGCACACCGCCCGAGCCTCCGCCGATGACAAAGAGATCGAAGTCGTAGGGAGGCGTGGCGGCAGAGGGCATAGTAGTTTTTTCCTTGTGAATTTCGCGCACGACCGGTGCGATTTGCACAATCTAGGCAGCGGGCCGGGCTTTTTAAAGGCCGCCGCTCAGCAGTCCGTGTCGAGATCGAAGTCGTTTGCCAAGGCTGTCGAGGCCATTGCGAACTGCGCCTCGCGCACCAGAAGATAATCGGTATCGAATGTCGAAATCGCAAAAATGCTGACGCCGGCCTCGGCCAGACAGCCCGACAGGCGCGCCAAAATTCCGGTCAAGGCAAAGTCGAGCGGACCTTCAACCTTGAAGGCGCGCCAGCCGCGCTCGACCCGCGACTCGCCGGCAATGGCGGCGGGAACTCGAGGCTCGGGACAGACGATCGAAAGCTCTTCAGCCGTTCGGCTGACACTGACGATCGAGCCGCCCCCGTCGTCGCCTTCCATGGCAGCCCAAGCAGGCACGGCTGCGCCGGCATCGAGCCGGCAAACGGCCAAACGGCCGGGCAATACCGACAGACGCAAGCCATCCGCCTCGCCATCCCTATTCATCAAGCCGTCGGGTCGGGGCCGACCCTGACCATCATCTTGCCGCGGTTGTTGCCGGCCAGCAGTTGCTGCAATGCGGCCGGCGCGGCGGCCAGGCCCTCGACAATATCCTCGCGGAAACGCAACCGTCCCTCAGCCATCCAGGGTGCGAGGATCGCCACCACCTCGTCGAGGCGGTGCAGGTGATCGAGCACCAGGAAGCCTTCCATGCGGGCGCGCTTGACGAGAAGTTGCCGCGACACCCGTGGCCCCCGAGGGTTGGGGCCGGCAGGGATTCCCATGGTGCCGCAAACAACGATGCGGGCACGGTGATTGATCAGGTCCAGCGCGGCATCCGAGATTTCACCGCCGACATTGTCGAAATAGACGTCGATCCCGTCCGGACAGGCCTCGCTCAAGGCTGCCTCCAGGTCGCCGGCGGTCTTGTAGTTGATCGCCGCGTCGTAGCCAAAGTCCTCGACACAGGCCACGACCTTGTCGTCACTGCCAGTCAGCCCGACGGTGCGGCACCCCTGGATCTTGGCGATTTGCCCGACCATGGAACCGACCGCGCCGGCGGCGGTGGAGACCAGAACGGTCTCTCCCGCCTTTGGCTGGCCAACCCGCGTGAGGCCGAGATAGGCGGTCAGACCGGTCAGACCAAGCACGTGCATGGCGGCGGAAATCGGACCCTGCAGGGGTTCCACTTTGCGGTCGATGTCGGAGCCGTCGGACAGCGCCCAGGCGCGCCATCCTTGGCGACCGTAAACGATGTCTCCCATGGCATAGTCGGGATGCCGCGACTGCGCGACCTCGCCCAGGGTGAAGCCGATCATGACGCTGTCGAGCGGCACGGGTTCGCGATAGTTGGGCGCATCGGAAATCCATCCCCGCATGGCCGGATCAAGCGACAGATAGATGATCCGGATCAGCAGTTCACCGGGGCCGGGCTCGGGCCGCGCCGCGTCGCGCAATTCGAAAAGTTCCGGCGTTACGGTACCCTGCGGCCGAGCCCGCAGCCAGACCTCTTGGTTTTTGGCCACGGGTTTGTTCGAAATCAAGACAATCCGACTCAGACGCCGCCCATGCAGACGTATTTGATCTCGAGAAAATCATCCATGCCGTACTTCGAGCCCTCGCGTCCGACACCGGACTCCTTGACCCCGCCGAACGGCGCGACCTCGGTCGAGATGATGCCGGTGTTGACCCCGACGATGCCGCTTTCCAAGGCTTCGCTGACCCGCCAGACGCGTCCGAGATCACGGGCATAGAAATAGGATGCCAGACCGAACTCGGTGTCGTTGGCCATGGCCACGCCCTCCTCCTCGCTGGAGAAGCGGAACAGCGGCGCCACCGGCCCAAAAGTCTCCTCACGCGTGACCTTCATGTCGGTGTTGACACCGGTTAGAACTGTCGGCTGGTAAAAAGTACCGCCCTGTTCGTGCCGGGCCCCGCCGACCGCAACTCTGGCTCCCTTGGAAAGGGCGTCGGCAACATGTTCCTCGACCTTTTCCAGGGCCGCGACATCGATCAGCGGTCCCTGATTAACCCCTGCATCGAGACCGAAGCCAACCTTCAAATCCTTGACCGCCGCCGCCAATTTTTCCGCAAAGGCCTCATAGACACCGTCTTGTACCAGAATACGGTTGGCACAGACGCAGGTCTGACCGGTGTTGCGGAACTTCGACATCATTGCCCCCTCTACCGCGGCGTCGAGATCGGCATCGTCGAAAACCAGGAAGGGTGCGTTGCCACCCAGTTCCATAGAGACTTTCTTCACCGTCGAGGCGCACTGCTCCATCAGCAGTTTGCCGACCTCGGTCGAGCCGGTGAATGTAAGCTTGCGCACAATCGGGTTGGAGGTCATCTCGCCACCGATGTGACGGGCCGAGCCGGTCACCACATTGACAATACCGGCGGGAATACCGGCGCGTTCAGCCAACTCGGCGAGCGCCAAGGCGGAATAAGGCGTCATCGTCGCCGGTTTAATCACCACGGGACAACCCGCAGCCAGCGCCGGTCCAGCCTTGCGCGTGATCATGGCATTGGGAAAGTTCCACGGCGTGATCGCGGCAACAACGCCGATCGGCTGCTTGAGCACGATAATACGCTTGTCGGCCTGATGCCCGGGAATCACGTCGCCGTAAGTCCGCTTGGCTTCTTCGGCAAACCACTCGATGAACGATGCGCCGTACACGACTTCGCCCATGGCCTCGGCCAGCGGTTTGCCCTGTTCGAGGGTCATCAGCTTGGCCAGGTCTTCTTGGTTTTCGAGCATCAAGTTGAACCAGGCACGCAGAATGACGCTGCGTTCCTTGGCCGTCTTGCTACGCCATGCGGGCCAAGCGCGCTCCGCCGCCTCGATGGCGCGGCGCGTTTCGTCGGCGCCCATCTTCGGAATGGTTCCGAGAATATCGCCATTGGCCGGGTTGTTGACTTCGATGGATTCGCCGCTGTCGGCGTCGAGCCATTGGCCGTCGATGTAACACTGTTGGCGGAACAAACGACTGTCTTTCAGAACGAGGCTCATGGCAAATCTCCCCAGATGCAGGTGCCGATCGGGCGTGCGGTTCATTCGATTGGAGTGGTTGGCGATCGGGCTAGTG
>JAJFGM010000158.1 GCA_021776145.1 Kiloniellaceae bacterium
TCCTCGATCCTGATGTCGGTCGTCTCGGCCAGCTGCAGCAGCGCCTGGCGGGTGATGCCGGCGAGGATATCGTCGAAGGCGACCAGCTTGCCGTCGAGCACGCCCATGACCTCGTAAACGCTGTCGGCGAAGAGCAGTCCGCGGCCGAGGATCGAGACCTTGGCCTCTTCGACCGGAATGAAATCGCCATTGAGATAGACCGAGCGGGACATGGGCAGGGCTCCGGGAAAACTGTGTGGCCAAGAAAGCGGAATCGACGGTCTCGACGCGTCCTATCCCGTCGAGGCCGCGTTCGTCGGCCGCCCGATCCCTGGTTTGGCGTATTTCCACCTCACCGGGACCCTATCCCGAATGAACGCTATTCTAGCCGACAATGCCAATTTCGCTTAGAAATCGGCACATTCGCTCGTTGCAATAACCCTCTCGGCTGGCCAGTTGCGGCAGGCGGACGTCGCCCACGGGATTGACCTCGATGACAACCGGGCCCTCCGTGGTGAGGGCGACATCCCAGCCTTGGAGGCGCAGGCCCGGTACCGCCGCGGCGGCGCGCAGACAGCTGTCGCGCGCCTGTGGCCAATCCGGCAGGACAATGTCGGTCAAGGGCTTGTGGCTTTGCGGGTGCTGCGTCACCACCTGCCGGCGCGGTCCGTGTTCGGCGATCGCCTCACCGACACGGCCCGTTTCCAGGTCCACCGGGGCTATCATATTGCCTTTGAGCCAGAAATTGTCAGCCAGGTTACCGGGCACCGGGATTTTCCAGATGGCGCGGTAGATTTCCGGTCCATTCAGCGTCGCCAGCACGACAATGCGAAGCGTCGATAGAGTGTTGCCGCAGATCTCCGCGATCGCCGGATGCGAGAAGAGCCGTTCCATGAAAAGGTAACCCATGTCATGGGTTAAGCCGCCCGCCGGGGTTCCGCGTTGGGCGACGACCTGATCGACGAAGCGCTCCACAGATAGCCGTTCGCCATTGGCGAGCCGCAACTCGTCGCGGTCTCGGTCCAGCGCTTCCACATTGGCGGCGCCGTAGCTTTTTTCGCCCCAGACCGGTTTTGAGAAAAACGGATACTCGATCCCTTCGCGCAGGAATTGCCCCAAGTCCGCCGCGCTGCGCAGTGCCGGCAAGGCCCCGAATGCGCGGCTAGGATGGTAGAGTCCGTAAAGTTTGGGCTGCCTCAGGCCAAGTGCCGAAAAAAGGCTATTGGCAACAAGTGTGTCATGGGCAATGCCGAGCCATTCGCGCGCGATGTATCTATTGTGAATGTGCTGCATGCGGCGCCAACCGATGAACTGCGCCTTACGGGTGAAGTCATACCGCTCATCGTCAAAAAGGCAGTAGCGGAAATACTCGTGAACGCCGAGGCGCCCGCGTCTCAGTCGTAAGCGCAGAATATCGAAGACCTGTGAAAGAATTCCCTTGTCACAGGTCTTCTTGGCGAACAGGAAGGCGTCCCAAAGGTTGACACGGTCGGTGCGGTGCGGCGGGTTGAATATTCCTGTCACAGTTTTCCTCCAGAACCGCCGCTGCGGGAGGCCAGTTTCGATCCTTTGGGAATTTGGAAGCAGCGGGTAGAACCAACCATCAGAACGTTCAATGCCGCCCGATTTGCTGTGACAACATAATAGACAGAAAATTCTAATATGGAATGAATTTTCGCCGCTTGAGACATATCCCGATCCGCGAGAATTTCTGGCGGTCCAATTCCGAATAGCGTTTGTTTTACCGAGAACTCCTGCCTATCCACGCCGAAGTGTAGCGACAGGCCGTATCCGGTTCTCCACGGCCGATCGGATCGCTCGCATGGCCCAGTGGCGACATTGCCGCACCGCGCGGAGCCGGCTCGGGGGGCTTTGGGCCGGTCAGGTGCCCGAGCCTGTTTGCAAATCTCGAGGCACAACAACCCTGTGATCCCAGTGGCTGATTTGGTTGGCGTTCTTCGCCAAGAAATTGATTGGCGGTTGCGTCGAAATCTGCCAGATCTGGTTGGCGCAGCGGGGCTGCCGCGCACCTGTCATCCGACCGCAGTTTCCAGGGATATCGCCACATGCCGATACCGCTGCTATCGCTTTCCAGGCGTCTTCGCTCGACACCGTATACGCCGCGTATAGAGGCCCTTGGGGTCAAGGCCTATACGGTTTACAACCACATGCTTTTGGCGACGGTGTTCCGTTCGCTGGAAGAGGACTACCAGCACCTCTGCGACCACGTTCAGCTTTGGGATGTTTCCTGCGAGCGCCAGGTCGAGCTCAGCGGGCCCGATGCCGCCCGGTTGCTGCAGATGATGACGCCGCGCGACCTCGGCCGCGCCGTCGTCGGCCAGTGTGTTTACGCGCCGGTCGTCGATGCCGATGGCGGCATGATCAATGATCCCGTTGTGCTGAAGCTGGCCGAAGACCGCTACTGGGTCTCGATCGCCGATTCCGATGTCCTGCTGTTCGCCGCAGGGCTGGCCCTGGGCGGCGGCCTGGATGTGCGCGTCGCCGAGCCCGAAGTCTACCCGCTCGCGGTGCAGGGACCCAAGGCCGACGACCTGATGGCGCGGGTCTTTGGCGAGGCGGTGCGCGAGATCCGCTTTTTCCGCTTCGCGCGCCTGGCCTTTCAGGGCCACCCGCTGGTGGTTGCGCGTTCGGGCTGGAGCAAGCAGGGCGGGTTCGAAATCTATCTCGACAGGTTGGATCTGGCGCTGCCGCTGTGGGACGCGCTGTGGCAAGCCGGGCAGGATCTCGACGTTGGCCCTGGTTGCCCCAACCTCATCGAGCGCGTCGAAAGCGCGCTGCTGTCCTATGGCTCGGACATGACGCGCGAAAACAACCCGTTCGAATGCGGGCTTGATCGCTATTGCCAGCTCGATGGGCCGGAGTTCCTCGGCCGCGAGGCGCTGCGCAGAGTCCGCGACGCGGGACCGGCGCGGCGTATCCGCGGGTTGCGCATCGACGGCGGCGCCCTGCCGCCCTGCCGCTCGGCCTGGCCACTGAGCGCCAGCGGCGGCAATGCCGGGCGTGTCACCTCGGCGGTCTGGTCGCCGCGCTTCGACAGCAATCTGGCGTTTGCGATGGTCGAGCGCGCGTATTGGGAAGCCGGCACCAGACTCGACATCACGTTGCCCGACGGCGCGGCGCGCCACGGTATCGTCTGCAATTTGCCGTTCGCCGAGTCCTGAGTTCGGACGTTCTCGACCGTTCCGCCGAAAAACGTCAAACTGCGCCACCACGGCACCACAAGACAAGAAAGAGAAGCAACAATGGGCTTTAAGGCATTGATCGTCGACAAGGCCGAAGACGGCACGGTTTCGCAAGCGCTCGAGGAGATCGACGAGGCCCGCTTGCCGGCGGAGGGCGACGTCACGGTCGCGGTCGAATTTTCCACCGTCAACTATAAGGACGGGCTGTGCCTGACCGGTACCGGCGGCCTGGTGCGCAGCTACCCGCATGTCCCCGGCATCGACTTTGCCGGCAGCGTCGAGGCCTCCGACGACGCCCGCTATAAGCCCGGCGACAAGGTTGTGCTGACCGGCTGGCGAGTCGGCGAGGCCTGGTGGGGTGGTTACGCGCAAAAGGCGCGGGTCAAGGCGGACTGGCTGGTGCCCCTGCCGCAGGGTCTGACCTGCCGGCAGGCCATGGCGGTCGGCACCGCCGGTTTCACCGCCATGCTCGCCGTCATGGCGCTGGAAGCGCACGGCCTGAAGCCGGGTGCCGGAGAGATCCTGGTGACCGGTGCAGCTGGCGGTGTCGGTTCCGTCGCAACGGCGATTCTGGCCAACCGCGGCTATGAGGTGGCGGCCGTCACCGGCCGGCCGGAAACGGCGGAGTATCTGCGGGATCTCGGTGCCCAGCGCATTGTGCCGCGCGACGAGTTGAGCGAGACCGTCAAGCGCCCGCTGGAAAGCGAGTCCTGGGCCGGCTGTGTCGATGCCGTCGGCGGTGCCATGCTGGCGCGGATTCTGGGGCAGATGAAGTATGGCGCCTCGGTGGCCGCCGTCGGACTGGCCGGCGGCGCGCAGCTTCCCGCCACGGTCATTCCTTTCCTGCTGCGCGGCGTCAACCTGCTCGGTATCGACTCCGTCATGCAGCCCTATGACAACCGCGTCGTCGCCTGGCAGCGCATAGCCGACGACCTGCCGATGGCAATGCTCGAGGCGATGATCCAGCCGGCGCGGCTGGCGGGCCTGCCGGATCTCGGCGCGGCCATCCTCAAGGGCCAGGTCAAAGGGCGGGTTGTGGTCGATGTCAACGCGGACTGATCGACGCCGCACAATAAATGATAAAATTCATTATGTTAGGGACGAGCTCTTAGGTTGGTTATGCACGGGACAAGCGGCTTTTATATCGATGGAAAGTGGTTGGCGCCGCCCGAGAGGGAAAGCCGGCCGCTGATAAATCCGGCGAATGAGCAGGCGGAGGGCGCGGTTACTCTCGGCACGCCGGATGACGTCGAGCAGGCCGTCGCGGCGGCGCGTCGGGCCTTTCCCGCCTTTGCGGCGACATCGCTAGCCGAGCGCGTCGCCCTCATCGAGCGCATCGCGGACCTCTACAAAGCCCGCTTCGACGATATAGGGGCGGCGATTTCGCGGCAGATGGGGGCACCCCTGAAGTTCGCGACGCGGTTTCAGGCCGGGGCCGGGCTCAGCCATTTCAAGCAGATACTGAAAGTGCTTGAGACCTTCGATTTCGAAGTCGACCAAAAGGCGACACGCATCCTGCGCGAACCGATCGGCGTTTGCGGCATGATCGTACCGTGGAACTGGCCGATGAATCAGATCACCTGCAAGGTCGCGCCGGCCCTTGCGGCCGGCTGCACAATGGTGCTGAAACCTTCCGAACTGGCGCCGGGGCCGGCCGAAATCCTGGCCGAAATTCTCGAAGAAGCCGGCGTACCGCCCGGGGTGTTCAATATGGTGCAGGGCGATGGGCCGGTGGTTGGGGCCGCCCTTGCGGCGCACCCGCAAGTCGACTTGATATCCTTTACCGGTTCGACCCGGGGCGGCGTCGCGGTGGCCGAGGCGGCGGCGCCAACGGTCAAGCGCGTCGGCCAGGAATTGGGCGGCAAGGCGGCGAATATCCTGCTCGATGATGTCGACTTCGACGACGCCGTGATGCGCGGCGTGACGCTCTGCTTTCGCAACGCCGGCCAGTCGTGCAATGCGCCGACGCGTTTGCTGGTGCCGCGCGCGCGCCTTGCCGAGGTTGCCGATATTGCCGCCGCCGCGACGGCGGCGATCAAAGTCGGCGATCCCGCCGCCGCCGATACGCAGCTGGGGGCGGTCGTCTCGCTGCGTCAGTGGCAGGGCATACAGCGACATATACGCAGCGGCATCGATGCGGGCGCGCGCCTTGTCGCCGGTGGGCCGGAGCGGCCGGCGGGACTGAAACGGGGTTTCTATGTGCGGCCGACGGTCTTCAGTGAGGTCACGCCCGAGATGACCATCGCCCGCGAAGAGATTTTCGGCCCGGTGCTCAGCATCATGGCCTACGACGACGAGGATCATGCCGTAAGCATAGCCAACGACACGCCCTTCGGCCTGGCCGCCTATGTGGAATCCGCGGACATCGAAAGAGCACGCCGACTGGCCCGCCGCATCCGCGCTGGCATGGTGCACCTGAATGGTGCCGTCGCCGATCCCTCGGCCCCCTTCGGCGGCTATCGTCAGTCCGGCAATGGCCGTGAGTGGGGTGCGCAGGGCTTGGAGGAATTCCTCGAGGTGAAGGCGGTCATGGGCTATTCGGCGGCCTGAGCCGTTGGGCCGCGTTGCCTGCGTGTCACATTTCCACAGGAAGTGGTGACGCGGCTTGAATGAAGCCAAGCCTCACTCCGCCGCATTAAGAGCCCAGTCATAAGCGGTATCGTGAATTTTGCCGACAGCGCGGATCCTTGCGGCCAGGTCCGGAGAGGCGTGGTCGAGCAGGTGGTTGAGGATCGCCGTTTCGTCACCGCCGAAATCTTCGCCGAACCAGTCGTAGATCTTCGATACCGTGATCCGGTCGCTGGACACCGAAACACCACGCGGGTGATTGACGTAGTCGGCCGCGGCGGCGCTCAGCAATTCTTCCGTGTTGGCGGCGGTAAAGGCGCGCGGCAGCAGGTTCGGGCAGCCGTTGGATGCACAGTTGACGGCATAGTGAGTGCGCGGTTCGCGCCAGATCGGGCGCAGGATGCGATGCTCGATGTCGTTGAGCGTCAGCGCCTCGCCCTCGACCTCGATCAGTTCCTTGTCCCAGGGACCGTCGGCGAATAAGCCGGGCGAGATGTCGATATCGCGGATGCTGTCGACGGGATAGTGGTCGAGCACCACGTCGACGGTCAGGGCATTGTAGAGATTGATCCAGAAAGCATACTGTTCGTTCCGTGCGTAGCCGCTGACAGCGGTCGCCGACAGGGCATTGAGATAGCCGTCCAAGGCCTCGCGGTCGCTGGCCGTTACAGCGCCGTAGCTGAAGCGGTTGATATCGCCGGGCGATGTTTGCAGATAGCGGGCGAGGATCTTGTCCCAGGCGCTGTGGTCGATGCCTTGGCTGCTCCGCGGGTCGTGCGCGGTCCAGCGTTCCCACAGTTCGGCGCTGGGCGCAAAGAGCGATTCCACCGACTTGTAGCCCGAAAGGCCGAAACTGAGGGCTGCGGCGAGAACCAGGCGGTGTAGGGCGCGCTGCGCCCGCGTGCCAGAGGGCAGTGTCATCGGTCCATCCTCGGCTCAGTCATTGGCTAGGTAGAGCTCACTCTCGGCGCCGAGATAGCCATTCCAGGCGAACCAGTAGGCGAGATGTCCGGGTACCCGTGGCAGGCGTTGGCCTTGCGGCCCGGTCAATTCGGCTTCGCCGACGTGCCAGCGGCCGTCCTTGCCGATCACTTCGTCGGCCGTGGCGCTCGCCGAAAACTCCTGGTCCCGGCGCTCGTATGCGCGCACGCTGCGGCTTGCCGCGTCGCCGATTACCACAACCTCGAGGCTGCCGACGCGGTCGTTGATGACCGCACCGCCTTGAAACGCACCGAGTGGCCAGGCCTTGGCGGCGGCGACGTCGCGAATGCCGAAGACGAAGTCCTTCTGTTGCAGCCGGCTTTGGTCGGAGCGTGCCGGGAACATCAGCTCGGAGCTGGCGAAGTAGTCCCGGTAGACGACGCCAGAACCGTAGTCGCGGTTGAAACCGGTCTCCAGGGCGAGAACCTGCGTCTCCGGGTTGGCGGCGCGCCACCGCGCCCAGGTCGTGGTGGCGATGGGCCGGATCTTGAGGGCGATACCGCTGTCGGCCAAGGCGCCAATGACGGGCTCGCCGGTGAATTGGTTCCACAGGCTATTGCTCTGGCGGTCGAACATCAGCTTGTTTGAGCGATAGAGCAGTCCGGACGAGCCGAAGACGAAAGGCGTCTCGCGGCCGTCGACTTCGGTTTCGAAAAGAATGCCGGCGCCGCAGAGCGTGCAATAGGCCAACGCCACCGGAACACCGCCGACGACATCGTTGAGCATTTCGTGCCATCCCATGATGCGCAAGGGATAGGCGCGCGTGTCTCCGTTGATCTCGACGCCGAAGACCAGATCGTCGTCGAGCAGATAGCTGGCGGCCTCGGCGGCTTGCATCTTCGGTTTGTCGAGCGCCGGGATTTCGTCAACCCGGACACCGCCCCAGGTGATCTCCTCAAAGCGAATACGGGCGTTGCTCAAGGTCTCGGCGTCGGGCGCGAAGTTGCGGAAGCGCGGGTCGATACGGTCAAAAATTTCAAGCTTCAATTCGCTGTAGCTGGGATGCGGCTTTATTTCGGGGTGCGCTTCCTGCCACAGCATCCAGTCGAACCAGCCGCTCGCCTGATGGCCGGTGATCTCTTCCAGGGCGGCCTGGAGGTCGATGGATATGCGCTGGCTATAGCGCAAAGCGAAAATCATCGCCGCCGCCGCATCGGGGTTGCCGCGATTACGCAGCGCGGAAATGGCATTCTGGTATTCCGAGGTCGTGCCCATGATGAGGGCGCGGCTGTGCTCTGCGACCCGATCGTCGGCACCCTGGGCTTCAGCGTCTACTGGGCTCGTCATGCAGGTCGCCACCAAAAGTGTCCCGGCGACTAGCCGATTCAGCCTCGAAATCTTCATGTGCAGATACCGTCCTTTGTTATCTGGCCGCGCCCAGGCCTCGCCACAGACACTTTGGAGCCCGGCAAGCGGCGACAAGTGGGTTCACGCAGACTTGTTCGGGTGTTGATACCAGTCGTTCAGTCGCCGAAGAGCTTGGCGGTATCCTTGCCGGCCGCCACCGGGATCACTTCGAAGTCGACGAGGTCGGACCACTCCGCAACCCAGCATTGCAGCAATGTTGGATCGTCGCAGCGCATGATTTGAAAGCAGCGGCCGAGGTCGGCGCTGACCCAGGATTCGACGAAATCCAGGCCCTCGGGCGTCATGCGGCCCTTGTCACGGAAGCGGCCGTACACGGCCTTGGCATTTTGATTGCGAAAGGTCTCGATGATCATGAACAGCACGCGATCGGCTCCTTGACGGTTGTGCGGACGCCATCGAAGCAGATTTTCCGGCCATCGCCAATTCTCCCGCGGATTGGGCATCGCGAACATCTGTTGGACAAGCCCGCGGCCGAAGGGCTAAAGAACGGCCCAGAAGGCGTGGCGGGCAGGGATCGCGCCAGCCGAAGAATACGAGGCAATGCCATGGAAATCCGCGAGTTCGAGCTTGAGCGCATCCAGTCGCTGTACGAAAACCGGGTCGAGTACAATCTTTCCGACAGCGGCGTGCACCCCTATAACCTGCGCGAGCTGCTCACCGCGACCGAGCGAGAGGCTTTGCTCGAGGTTGAGCTCGGCTACGGTTGGACCAATGGCAGCGTTGAACTGCGGCGTAGCATCGCGGCGCTTTACGAGGGGCGCGACGGCGACAATGTCATCGTCACGAATGGCTCGGCGGAGGCCAACTTCCTGCTTGTCATGACGCTGCTGCAGCCGGGCGACGAGATCATTGTCTTTGTGCCAAACTACTTGCAGATCTGGGGCTGGGCCAAGGCCATAGGTGTCGAGGTCAAGGAAGTCGCGCTGCGCGCCGAACTCGGTTGGCAACCCGATCTCGACGAACTGCGCGCGGCGCTCAGCAGCCGCACAAAAATGATCACGGTCTGCACGCCCAACAACCCGACGGGCAGTCTGTTGACCGACGAGACACAGGCGGCACTGGTGGCGATCGCCGCCGAGGCCGATATCACCCTGCATGCCGACGAGGTCTACAAGGGCGCCGAACTCGATGGGCGCGAACGCCGCAGCTTCGCCGACCTCTATGACAAAGCGATCGTCACCAACGGGCTTTCCAAGGCCATGGCCCTGCCGGGCTTGCGGATCGGCTGGCTGGTCGGCCAGGTCGACGAAATCTATGGCGCCTGGCAACGCAAGGATTACACCTCGATCACCACCAGCGCGGTCAGCGAGTTCGTTGCCGACATCGTCTTGCAACCGGCGCGGCGGGCCGAAATACTCGAACGCAGCCGTCGTATCCTGCGCGCCAATGTCGAGCTGCTTTCCGGCTGGATCGATGCCAATGCCGATCTCTTTTCCTGTGTCCTGCCGCAGGCCGGGGGCATGGCCTTTCTGCGCTACAACATGCCGGTCAACTCCAGCGAGTTGGTGACCAGGATGCGGCTGGAGCGCAGCATTCTGCTCCTGCCCGGCGACGTTTATGGCCTCGACGGACACATTCGCATCGGCGTGGGCGCCCCGGCCGGGCATCTGGAGGCCGGTTTGGCGCGCCTGGCCGAGTTCGTCCGCGCCGAGATTGTCTAGAGGCCCTGGATTCCGAGCCGGGTCGGCCGCGCAATAGGTGGCGCCATGGCTCACGCCGCGCCATGCCGTTTGCAGGAGCTCCTGCAATTTGTTAGAGCGATGTCCGATCGGATCGAACCGGGATGGCTCAATTCGATCGGATTGAATCGCTCTATACTTGAATGATCTAGGCCCCTGACGTCGCCGATTCGGGCGGCGTTATGCAAATTCCGCTTTGCGCAGGCCGGGCGGCGGACATGGTTTCGACGATTGGTCGATCGAGGACGACAGCTTGGAACGAAGAATAGCCGTTATCGGGTTGGGATACGTCGGCTTGCCAGTGGCGGCGGCGTTTGCCGAGGCCGGCTTCAAGGTCTTCGGCTTTGACATCGACCGCACGCGGATTGCGGAATTGAAGCAGGGAAGGGACCGGACGTCGGAAGTCGATCTGGAGGCACTGGCACTTCCGAAGCTTAGTTTTCACACCGACGCCGAGGCGCTGAAGGGTGCCGATTTCTACATCGTCACGACGCCGACCCCGGTCGATAAATCGCAACGTCCCGACCTTACCGCCTTGACCGCCGCCTGCGAGAGCGTTGGCGGCGCGTTGGCAGCGGGCGATGTGGTGGTGATCGAATCGACGGTCTACCCCGGCGCCACCGAGGAAACCTGCGTGCCGGTTCTCGAGGCCGCTTCGGGACTGCGGGTAGGGCGGGACTTCTTTGTCGGCTATTCGCCCGAACGCATAAATCCAGGCGACCAGGCACACGGGCTGAGCGCCGTGGTCAAGGTCGTCTCCGCCAACGACGAGGCGACATTGGCGACCGTCTCCCAAGTCTATGGCCGCATTGCCAAGGCGGGCCTACACCCGCTGATGTCGATCCGCGCCGCCGAGGCGGCCAAACTCGTCGAGAACATACAGCGCGATATCAATATTGCCCTGGTCAACGAACTGGCGATGATTTGTCATCGCATGGAGATCGACACTGGCGAGGTCCTGGCCGCGGCGGGTACGAAATGGAATTTCCTTCCCTTCACGCCCGGGCTGGTCGGCGGTCACTGTATCGGCATCGATCCCTACTACCTGATACACAAGACAGCGGAGCTCGGCTATCACCCGGACGTCGTGCTGTCCGGCCGCCGGGTCAATGACCGCATGGGCGAATTCATCGCGCAAGAATGTCTGCGGCTGCTCTTCAATACTCGCCCCGGCCGCCGGCCGCGGGTCACGATCCTTGGCTATGCCTTCAAGGAGAACGTGCCGGACGTGCGCAACAGCAAAGTCGCCGACATCGTGGATACGCTACGGCGCTATGACGTCGAGGTGCAGTTGCACGACCCCGTGGTCGCCGAGAGCGATCCAAGGATCGCGGCGCAGTTGGGCTTGCTGCCGCGCGAGCAGCTGCAACCGGCCGATGCCGTTGTTCTGGCGGTGGCACACGCGCCCTTTGCTCAAGCGGGGTGGCCGTTGATCGTCGCCTGTCTGAGCGACGCGGCCGGACCGGTGCTCGACGTCAAGTCCGTTCTCGATCGACAGTCGGTACCGCCGAATGTGACGTTGTGGCGGCTTTGAACTCTTGGGGTGGGAATTGGATAGGACGTCGATGAGCGATAGACCCATCTTGGTGACCGGCGCCGCCGGCTTCATCGGCTATCACTGTTGCGAGCGCCTTGTCGCCGAGGGCCGGCGGGTCGTCGGTGTCGACAACCTCAACGGCTACTACGATCCGGCCCTTAAACAGGCCCGTCTCGACAGGCTGACCGCCAAGGGTGTCGAAGTCCAAATCGGCGAGCTTGCCGACCGCAGCCTTGTCGAGGCGCTCTTTGACAGGCATGCGCCGGGGATCGTCTTGCACCTCGCCGCTCAGGCCGGCGTGCGCTACTCACTGGAGAACCCGCGCGCCTATATCGCCAGCAACATCGATGCCTTCATGAACATGCTCGAGGCCTGTCGGCATGGCGAAGTCGAGCATCTGGTCTATGCCTCGTCCAGTTCGGTCTATGGCGCGAACGAGACTTTTCCCTTCGCCGAAAACCAGAACGTCGACCATCCCCTCAGCCTCTATGCGGCGACCAAAAAGTCGAACGAGTTGATGGCCCACACCTACAGCCACCTTTACGCCATTCCCACCACGGGCCTGCGTTTCTTCACTGTCTACGGGCCCTGGGGACGGCCCGACATGGCGCTTTTCCTTTTCACCCGCGCGATCCTCGCCGGCCGGCCGATACGGCTTTTCAATGAAGGAAAGATGCGGCGCGACTTCACCTATATCGATGACATCGTCGAGGGCGTGGCGCGGGTTCTGAACCACATTCCTAGTGCGGATCCAACATGGACGGGTGCCGATCCCGACCCGTCGCGCAGCCGTGCGCCCTGGCGCATTTACAATATAGGCAACAACAAGCCGCAGGATCTGATGCGCTATGTCGAAGTTTTGGAAGAAGCGCTCGGCGAGACCGCCAAGAAAGAGTACCTGCCGATGCAGCCTGGTGATGTCGCTGCCACGGCGGCCGACATTACGGCCCTTTACGAGGCCGTCGGCTTCGTGCCGCAAACGCCAATCGAGATCGGTATTCCAAGGTTCGTCGAGTGGTACCGGGAATACCATCGCGAGAGCTGATCCGGTCCGATTAGAATCGCCAAAGGCGATTCATCGATCCGGAAAATCGGACCGCGGTCCAGCGGTTGCCTTCAGCGCCGCTTGACGAGGCAGTCGAAACCTTCCGCCTTGACCGCATCGCAGAGGGCGATCGCTTGACCGCGCTGCGAGAAGCGGGGTGACAGGACCCGGTAGTAGAGCCCGACCCCTTCGATGTCGGCGCTTTCGATCGATAGCGGCCCCAATGCCGCCAGCACGGGAAGGCGCGCCCGCAGCCGCTCGGCTTCGGCCTGGGCGCGACTTTCGTCGCGGGCCGACAGGAATTGCACGACATAACTCGGTCCCGTCGACGCCGGCGTTGCCGGTAAGGGCGTTGCCGGTAAGGGCGCCGCGGGTTCGCTGGCGGTCTCTGCCGTCGCCGTTTCGATCTCGGGTGCGGTCGTGTCGGCGGGAGCGGCGTCGGGTCCCGGGGCGACGGTGCCGAGCGCCGCTGTGCTCTGCGGTGTCACGCCAAGCTCGGAGTCTGTCAGGGGTGCGGTGGAATCCAGTTCGGGGGATACCGGTTGGATGTCATTGCGCGTTCGTGTTTCCGCCGGCGGCTCCTGCGACAGGGCCGGTGCCAGGGCCGCTGCCGGCCTTGTTTCCTCGGTTCGCTGTGCCGGTGCCGCCACGGGTTCGGCGGGGGCCGCCGGTGCTGGATCGAGAGGCGGTACGGTCACGGCCGGCGGCTGAGGCTCAGGCGCAGAGGATTGCGGAGCCGGCTCGGGCACCGCGGTCACCCTGACCTGACTGACCTCGTCTGGCTGCGTCAAGGGCGCGCGGAAGGCCAACCAGGAACTGGCCGCGAGCACGGTGAGGGCCAGCAGGGCAATGGGCAGAACGTGGCGTCGGCTTGTATTGCCATCGGCCGGGTGTTCTCTGAATGCCGCCTCCGCGAAGTCCGGTGGCGCTGCTTGCTTCGCACCTGGACCGGGGTCACTGGCAACAGCGGCCTGCGTTTCTGCTGCTTGCGCGGCGGCTGCCTCGGCCTGTCGTGGCAGTGGCATATCCGCTCCGTCATCCGGCTCCGGCGTCCAGTCGGGATTGCTCGATTCGCGGAACAGCTGAACGACGGAATCACCACGCGCGGCGGATAAGGCACCGACGGTAGCATAATCTTCTTCCACGCCTTCCAGGGCTTCGGCGCCACGCAGGCGCAAAATCTCTTCCCCGATGCTGGAGAGCTTTGCGACCTCCGAGCCCGCCGCCATGCCGGCTTGACCGCGATCCTCGAAGACCGCCAGTACCGTATCGAGATCGATCCGCGTCTTATCATCGCCAAATCCGTAAACCAGCGACAGATCACAGAGTCCGTTGATCAGTCGCGGAATACCTTTTGACAGTTGATAGACCGCGTCGCAGGCCGCGCGCGTGAACAAATTCGGGTTGCCACCGGCGACCTCCAGGCGATGGCGAATGTAGGTTTGGGTTTCCTTGAGATTCAGCGCTTCAAGATGATAGCTGATGGAAATTCGTTGAGAAAACTGACGAAAATTAGGCCCATTCAGCGTTGCCATCAATTCCGGCTGACCAACCAGAATGACCTGCAACAGGAGGTCCTTGCCGGAGTTCACATTCGACAGCATGCGGAGCTCTTCGAGTGTTTCCGCGTCCAGGTTTTGCGCTTCGTCGACAATGAGAACACTGCGTCGCCCGGCCGCGTACTCCGCGATCAGATGATCGACGAACCTCTCATACAGCTCGACCTTCTGTAATCCGCGATATTCCAGGCCGAAGGCCAGGCAGACCCACTCCAGAAGATGTTCGAACTTCTGCGGTGTGTGGGTGATCACGCCGACGGTGATTTCGGGGTCGAGCTGCTGCAGCAGGCTGCGCACCAGCGTCGTCTTGCCCGAGCCTACTTCACCGGTGATGACGGTGAAGCCGGCATGGGCCGTCAAGCCGTACTCAAGCGCGCTGAAAGCCGACCTGTGCTTGCCGCTGAAGTATAAAAACTCTGGATCCGGCAACAGCGAGAAGGGTTTCTCGCGCAAGCCGTAGAAGTCTTCATACATTCAAACCTGCCCTACCTGCAAAGCTGCCCGGCAAAGCTGCCTTACTTGGCCGGAATAGCGCCATTATCGCAATGCGTCCTCGTGTGCCGCGGCAACTAGTAATTGGGATGACGGTTGTCGGTAGTGGACTGGTTTAGCACTGTTCCCAGTAAATTGCTGTCCCCAAGTAAGTCAAGAGCCCGGCGTATTTCACCAGCCCGGGTCTTGCCTTCCTGCACGACAAGCAACGATGCATCTATTTGTGGCAAGAAGACCATTGAATCGTCGCTCGCAAGCAGCGGAGGCAGATCATATATCACCAGACGGTCGGGGTAGCGGGTTTTCAGTTCTTGCGCAAGTTGGACCATTTTGGGCGAAGACAGCATTTCGGAGGAATTATGCAAGGCCCGCCCGGCCGGAAGCAGGACCAGACGCGTGATGCCGGGATTGACCAGGCAGTCCGAGAGTTCGCTTTGGCCGGATAGGTAGTCGCTCAAGCCGAAGTTATCGTTCAAGCCAAAGTACTCCGACAGGCTGGGCTGTCTTAGGTCGAGATCGACCAGCAGAACCGTGTGGTTCACGTCCATTGCAAGGCTGACGGCAAGGTTCACCGCGGTCAGCGTCTTGCCTTCTTGCGGGTTCGGGCTACAGACGCCAAGTGTACTGCCAGCGCAGGAGTCCAGGCGCTGCAGCACCTGGGCCCGCAGCATGCGAAAGCGGTCGGCGTGCGGGTCTCGTAGGGTCGCGGTGACCACTCGTCGTTCGCGCAGGAACGCCGCGGTCACATTGTGAACGCGGGTTTTGTCATAGGCGACCGCGGGTTTGGCGTGGCCCGAGCCGGGTTTGGCACCGGCGGTGCCGAGGCGCGCTTTTCGCTGCGTCCTGGCTTTAATCAGTGCTTTTTCGATGCGGTCCATGTCGTGGTGTTTCCGCGTTAGGCGCCGATGAATTGTTCGAGATAGTCCTCGAGTCGGCGCTCGCCAATCGACCATAGGACGTCAAGTGGCATGAGATAGGCTTCGACCAGATAGAGGCCGCTGGCGATTATCGCCGTTATACTGAGGGCGGCCAGGCCAGCGTGGCGCCATGACCGCAATGTGTCGGAACGGTTCCTGATATAGGGCAAGACCACCAGCGGGGGCGCTCCGGTCAAGGCCTCCAGTTGCTTGGCGCCGTAAATCGACTGGTCAAGGCTTTCAAAAAGCGCCAGGCAACCGATTCCGGCGGCGAAGGAAAAAACGAAACCGAGAACCAGGATGGCCAGCCTGTTCGGTTTGACCGGCTTCAACGGCAAATCCGGCGGCTCGATCAGGGAAAAACGCTCGCTTTTGCGTTCGGTTTCCAGGGCCTGGCCAAGCTCGGCGGAAGACTGCTTGGCCTTGACCTCGTTGTAACTCAGCAGCGCATTCTCGTAGTCGCGTTGCAAGAGCCGGTACTCGCGCTCGATCTGTGGCGCCGCCAGGATACGCTCCTCGAGACCTCGCAGCTTATCGCCCAAGGCGACATATTGGTCCTCCAGGGATCTGCGTTCCGAATTCACGGCGTCGAGTTGCGCCTGCAGCTGAATATAGGCTGGATTGTCGGGACGACTCACAGGGGCTTTCGTCGCGGGTGCCGTGCGGGCTTCCGCGAGGGCCGCACGCAGGGTTTCCTCCCGCCGTTTAAGCCGCACGACATCGGGATGGTTCTCGGCATACTTCTCGCGGGCGACGGCGATGTCGCCGGCAAGACCTGAAAGCTGCAGCTCAATGTCCGCCGAAGCGTTTCCCGTTCCGGTCTCGAGCTTCAATGCCGCGATTTCGCGCGAAAGTTTGATGACGTCGGGATGCTTTTCGCCATAAATTCCGCGCAAGCCGATATGTTGCGTTTGCAAGGCGCGAAGTCGCTCGCTCGGGCTCATCACCCGTTGGCCGTCGATCAAAAAGGCATCGTGCGGGCTCATCTGCGCCAGCTCCGACTCCAGATAGATCTTACGTTCATCAAGGTCCTGGATACGCCGTCGCACATCCATGGCCTCGCGTTCGGAGCGATCCATCAACTGCATACCGACAGCCATCTGTTCGGGCAGGCTGCCGGAGTGCTGCAGCTTGAACTCTGCCAGAGCCTGTTCGAGTTGGTTGACCGCGGACTGCAATTTGCTGGATTCGTTGGCCAGGAATTCGGTCGTTTCGGCCGCTTTCTCGCGCCGCGTCCTGAGATTCTCGCTCAAGTAGAGCGATACCAGTTCGTTGAGGACCCGCTGCGCGGTCTCCGGTACCGCGTTGCGAAAGCTCAAGGTGAAGGCGATGGTGGCCTGGGTCGGTCGGCCGCTGCGCGGATCGACGACGTCGGCGCTGATCAGATCGAGCGTGATCTGCTCGCGCAGGGATTCGACCAGGGAATTGATCGGCGACCGCGTGCGCTGCTCGGCAAAGAGCTTGAAATCATTGATGATGCGAATCAGGTTCTGCGTCGTCATGACCCGCTGTGTGATGACCTGGAGGCGCTGGTCGGCGAAACTGGTGATTGTCGAAGTGACAAGATCCCGCGGCACGTCGGGTTCCTCGATCAAGATCGTTGCCGAGGACTCATAGGTCGGCGGCCAGACGAAGGCCACGATTGTCACCAACAGAAAAAGCACAAAGGCAGGCAATGCAAACTGCCATTTGCGACGCTTCAC
>JAJFGM010000159.1 GCA_021776145.1 Kiloniellaceae bacterium
TGTGCTGTCCGCCGGACGCTTCGGCGGCGAAGTCGAAGGGCCAGATCTTCATCGCCGTGATGCCCATGTCAAGCAGGCTCTGGGCCAACTCCGTCGGCCGCTCGAGGAAAGCTTGCAGATCTTCGTAAGTGTCGCCGCCCGCCGCCGCGAGGCCGAAATCGTCGGTCTTCACCGCTGCCGTGTTGCGCACGTAGTGGGTCCCGGCGCAGGTGTTGTAGACGCGGATGGCGTCCCGGCTCGGGCCGCCCAAAAGCTGGCAAATCGATTGCCCCGTCGCTTGGCCCCAAAGATCCCAGAGGGCGATGTCGACGGCCGAGGCGGCGCGCATTTCGACCCCCGAACCGCCCTTGCCGACATAACCGACCAGGCGCGGCGCATGCGCCTCGACCCGCAAGGGATCGCTGCCGAGCAGCCGCGGGGCGATGAACTCGTGGATTTGTGCCTCGACCGCTTGCGGCCCGAAGTAGGTCTCGCCAAGGCCGATCAATCCCTGATCGGTCTCGAGCCGGACCCACAAGAGGTTGGGAAACTCCTCCACGCGCAGGGTCTCGACGGCCTTGATTTTCATGGTTCTCTCCCCGACCGCTCATTCGGCGCCGGCCCCTCGGCATCGCTCTCGACAGTCGGGTCCTGCCCCGGCCGATTTTGCCCCGAGCGCAGGGACGCGGGATGGTATCTTCCTTGCAGTGCCTCGATTATCGCCAGGTCATACGCCTTGTCGGCCGTCCGCGTGGTCCGTTCGGCGATCCAATCGCTGGAGACCGTCAGGCTTTTGAACACCAGAAAATGCACCATGAAAACCAGGGCCCAAATCATCAACGGCCAGAACAGCCACCACTGCGCGAAAAACAGCATCAGGATCAAAACGGGGGCCGATAAGATGCCAATGGCCAAGCAATGCGGCCGGTAGTATCGGCTCGCCAGGGCAACAAGGTCGGACTTGGTCAGCAAGAGTTTCAGCTCTCGCCCGGCTCAACGATCGGAAATTGCGGGTACATTCTGGCCAGCGCGACGATGCGCAGGGAATAGCGCAAAAGAACAAGCAGAATGATGGTGACGATGAGGGTGTCACCGGCCGCTCGCTCGGATCCAAGCCCGATCAGAAACACGAAGGCCAACGCCGCCAGGGGGGTTGCACTCAAATAAAGGGCTGCCATGTAGCTCTTCATGATGACGAAGAGGACCGAGGCGCAAACCACCGTAAAACCGTAAAATGTGACCAAAGAAGATGGCCCTTCGGGTCCGCCGCGCAACGAGATGATCGCGGCGATGGCGAAAAAGATGCCCTGAAATAGGCCGTAAATGAAGATCTCGCTATTGGCCTGACGCTGGTTGAGTTTGTGTATAGGCACGAGATAGGGCGTGGTCTGGTCGTTCCAAACGTACCTCTGAAGCAGCTTGTCCCATTCCATCCGCGCGATCACTTTCCGCCACCCGGCACCCTTATCCAGAAATCCGCAACACCGCAGTTCAGAATCGAACAGGACCTAGTATCGCGATCCCGAAACGGATCTCAGGGAGCGCGGCCTGTTTCCGGATCAAGACACGCGGTTAGCTCGCAGGTGTGCTGTTGCCTGCACGTTCCGCCGCCAACTTTGCCGACGCCAGTTTGGCGCGCGTCTCCAGCACGTCCTCGGCTTTTTCCAGGTCGAGCCGTTCCTTGCCTTCGATCTTGACGTCGCCGGCTTCGGGCCACTCGATGGTCATCAGCGGGAAGCGATGATTGCGGGGCCCAAACAAGGCTATCGCGACCTGCAGCCAGACCGATAGCCCCGCGACGATTGCCACCAGGACGCCTGCCACGAGGAACGACTTGATGATCCAACGATGCGACAGGCCAACCAGGGACGCCGAGATCTCACCGATCGCCCAGGCATCGTAGGCATAGATGACCGCGAAGTATAACAGGACGAACAGATAGGGAATGAAGAAGAAAGTCAGGCCAACGAACTCGAGCCAGGCCTTCTTGCGAAACGCCAGGTTCTCGCGCACGAGGTCGACACGCACGTGCGAGTTCCAGATATACCCATAGCCCAGCACCAGGGTGAAAAGGACGGTATGGGAATGCCACTCCAGCTCTTGCAGCAGGGTCGACCCAAAAATCGGGCTGATGTTCTCGATCAGCCAGAGCTGAACTTCACCGGTTTTGCGTAGTCCCAAATCGAAGACGGTGATCAGCACCAACGGAATAATGAACCATGACCCGAAGCGCCCGATCAGATCGACGAAACGGCGCAGTTTCTCGCTCGCGCGCAGGGCGAAGGGCAACTCGTCTTCCGAAAGATGATGCAGCTGCGCGTCATCGGCTTCCGGAGCCGCTGAGGTCGCCATATCTGAAGTTGTTGAAGTCGTCATCTCATGGGTGCCTTCGTCGTTCGAACCAGGTACACGCGGTCTTGCCCCTGCGGCTGGCGCCGCGTCAGTTGTAGACCGCGCTCATAAGCGACAACGCAAGATCCGGCTTCCACATAACCAGGGCCAGACCGAGAAGCTGCAGGAGCACAAAGGGGATAATGCCTTTGTAGATGCTCTGGATCTTGATCTCTTTCGGCGCAATGCCCTTGAGATAGAAAAGCGCGAACCCGAAAGGCGGCGTCAGGAACGAGGTCTGCAGGTTGATCGCCATCAAAATGATGAACCAGAAAATGATATCGGCCTTGGCGATATGGTCACCGAAGTCCATGCCCGCCACCAGCGGCGCAAAGACCGGCAGCACGATCAGCGTGATCTCAATCCAGTCGAGGAAGAAACCCAGGCAGAAGGTGATCGCCATGATGAGGATCAGCAGTCCCCAGGACCCCAACCCGGTACTGAGGATGACGTGCTCGACGATGTCGTCGCCACCCAGCGAGCGGTAGACATAGGCAAAGCAGGTGGCGCTGACGATGATGAAAAATATCATGGCGACCGTACGCGCCGAAGTGTGACACACGCCCTGCACCATGGCGGTGCTGAGTCGGCCATTGAAAAACGCCAGCAGCAACACGCCAAACGCGCCAACCGCGCCGGCTTCGCTTGGTGTCGCGACACCCATGAGGATCGAGCCCTTGATCATGGTAATCAGCAGAACCGGCGGCAGGAAGCTCTTGAAAATGAGGCCGGGGTATTCCTTGCGCGGCACTTCCAGCAACTCCGGCGGCAAGGGCGGCGCGACCTCCGGTCGGACCCTGGCGTAGATCCCGACGTAGAGCAGATATAGGGCGGCTAGACACAGGCCCGGCACGATCGCGGCCATGAAAACATTGCCGACGGAGACGGCCAGCAGATCGGCCATGATGATCAGCATGATGCTGGGCGGAATCAGAATGCCCAGGGTGCCCGACGCGGCAATGGTGCCGCAGGCCAGCGAATGGCTGTAGCCCTGGCGGACCATGGTCGGCAGCGCCAGTGCCGTCATCATCGTTACCGAAGCACCGATGATGCCGGTCATGGCGGCCAAGACCGTGCCCATGATGGTAACCGCAAGGGCGAGCGATCCCGGAACCCGCTTCAACAGCACCTGCACACAGTAGAGCAGGTCGCCGGCGACGCCGCTGCGCTCCATCATCACGCCCATGAAGACGAAGGCCGGCACCGAAACCAGCACCAGATTCTCCGCCGCCTGGCCCCAAATGCGTGGCAGGAAATTGAAGAACTCGATAATCGAGAACATGTCGACGAAATAGCCGAGCAGACCGAACAGCAACGCCAATCCGCCAAGGATGAAAGCGACCGGGAAGCCGGTAAACAACAGCGTCGCAAGGGTCAAGAACATGACCAGCGGCAGGTAATCCTGCAGGGTCCAAAGCAGTTGCTTCTGATTCTGCGGACTCAAGCCGAGGATCGTCACGAATCCGATGCCAACGACCAAAAGCGCCACCACCGCCGCGATCAGGCGACCGTTTCGCAGTACGTCTCTAACTATGGCTTCCATATGCCGCCCCCCAGCGAATGGACGGTTGAACTCAAGCTGTGAAGATTAACGGGCATGGTACACGAAGCGACCGAGGTCCGATGAATTCGGACCCCGGTCTTTCGCACATTACTGCCCGAACCGACGCCCTATTCGAGGTAGGTCGGCTTCAGCGACTGGGCCGAGCCCCACTTGGCATAAGCCTTGCGGAAGGTC
>JAJFGM010000160.1 GCA_021776145.1 Kiloniellaceae bacterium
CTGAAAGCCTTTCTGGCACCATTGGCCGAGCGCGTCAGCTTTGTTCAAGGTGACGTCCTGGATCGCGATCTGCTGTCGCGCCTTGCCGCTGAACATGCCTTTAGCGAAGTCGTGCATGGGGCCACCGTGACCTCGATCAACCGGCTGGCTTCGAAGGATCCCACCCGGCCCGGCCTCGGCGGTATCCGCTCGGCGCTGGAAGTCAATATCCTCGGAACACTCAATCTGCTGGAAATGGCGGCAAGCCTGCCGGCTTTGCGACGTTTCATCTACGTCAGCTCGGGTGCCGTGTACGCCACCGAAGGACCCGAAGAAGTCGGGGCAGGGATGCCGGAGGAGGGCTTCCTGGACCCCAATGGCTTCTACGACGCCAGCAAGTACAGCTGCGAACTCTTGACCGCGATCACGGCGCGGCGGTTCGGCCTTTCCGCGGTTTCGGTGCGCTTTTCCGGCGTCTACGGGCCGATGGATCGGGAAACACCGGCCCGCGACGTCAAATGTCCGCCCTACCAGCTTGTCAATCTGGCGCTGGCTGGCCGGTCGATCGGGGTCACCGCTCTCGAGGCCGGCGGGGATTTCATTCATTCCTTGGATGTTGCCGATGCGCTGATCTGCCTGCTGGAAGCGCCGCGCCCACGCCATGCGGTCTACAACATCGCCTACGGCGCCAACGCCAGCCTCGCGGAGATGACGGCGATCCTCGCCGAGAAATTGCCCGATATCCGGGTTGCCGAAACCACGCCTGAAGAGGCCGACATCGCGCTCGACCCGGCGCTGCGCAGCGGCCGTTGGGGTGCCTATGACATCTCCCGTATGACGCGGGAGTTCGATTGGCGGCCACGGCCGCTGCGTCAAGCCCTGCACCACTATCTCGACTGGGTGCGCCAACAGCAATGACTGGGGAAGGAAAGGCCATGAGCCTGGAAGGACAAGTGGCATTGATCACCGGAGCGACCAGCGGCATCGGCCTCGCCTGCGCCGAGGCCTTGTCGGCGCAGGGGGTCAAGCTTGTATTGAGCGGCCGCCGTGGCGAATTGCTGGAAGAACATTGCCGGCGCCTGCCGAATTCGGTCGCCAGTCCCGGTGACATCGCCGATCCGCAAACGCCGACGGCTTTGATCGCCACGGCGCTGGAGGCGCACGGACGTCTTGACATCGTCATCAACAATGCCGGCCTCATCCACAATGGCAGCATCGACGAGATCGATGTCGAACGCGTCTGCGCCATGGTGCGGGTCAATGTCGAGGCGGCCTTTCGGCTGATCTATTTGGCCTGCAAACATTTTCAAGACGTCGGTCGGGGACATCTGATCAACACTTCCAGCGTGCTCGGCACCAAGGTGCGCGAGCAGGCCGGCGCCTACGCCGGCACCAAGCACGCAATCGAGGCCCTGGCCGAGGCGCTGCGCCTGGAACTTGCCGGCTCCGAGATCAAGATCACCTGCATCGAACCCGGCCTTGTGGTCACCGATCTGCACCGCGACTACCCCGTGCGCCCGGAGGTCATGCAGGACATCGCGCATCCCCTGGCGCCGGCGGATGTTGCCGATGTCGTGCTTTTCGCCCTGCGGCAGCCGGCGCACGTCGCCTTGCCGCGGCTTATGGTGTTGCCCCAGGACCAGAAAATCTAACGCGCGGGGCACCCCGCTTTTTCGGTGTTGGTCTGCTTGGCGTGTTCGACCCCCACACCATGTTCCGCGGCTGATTTTCCGACAGCTACCCGACCGGGCCCTGTTCGGTGCTGCAATCCTCGATGGCGGGATAGGGGCGGCTCAGAACACCAGATTGATCATGCCCAGCGAGACGATCAGGAAAAGCACGGTCATGATGCCGCCGCTCTTGACGAAGTCCACGACCTTGTAGCCTGCCGGTCCCATGATCAGGGCATTGACCTGGTGCGTCGGAATGATGAAGGAGTTGGATGTGGAAATCGCCACGGTCAGCGCGAAGACGGCGGGGTTGCCGCCCGCGGCGACGGCGATCGAAACCGCGAGGGGGACGAGCAATACCGTCGCCCCGACATTCGACATGATCAGCGAGAAGACCGTTGCCAGCACGGCCATGCCGGTCTGCAGCGACCACACGGGCCAGCCGTCAAGGGCGGTGAGGATTTGCTGCGCAATCCATTCCGCCGTTCCGGTGTTCTGCACCGCCTGGCCAAGCGGAATGAGAGAAGCCAGCAGGAAGACCGTATTCCAGCCGACGGCCTTATAGGCCTCGTCGATGCTCAAGACCTTGGTGAGCAGCATGCCGACGGCGCCGGTCAAGAGGCAAAGCGATAGCCGAACATCGGTGAAGAGGATCATCGACAGGGAAACGACAAAAAACGCCAAGGCCCAGCCGACCTTGTGGGGGCGCAACTCCTCTTGTGGAAAGTCAGAGGTCACAACGACGAAATCGCGATCCTGCTTCAGCCGCATCAGCCGGTCCCATTTGACATGGGCGACAAGCATGTCGCCGGCGCGGAATTTTTCGAGACCGATCGGCGTGGGTTTGTGATCCTCGGTCTCGACGTGGCTGAGCGTCTCTTCGCCGCGATGGATCGCCAGCAGGCTGAGGCCGTATGTCTTGCGCAGCAGAAGATCGCGCGGCGACTTGCCGACTATATTGGAATCCGGCGGAATCACGACCTCTGCGATGCCGGCATTGGTCGGTGCGAACTCCTCTGCAAAGACATCGAGCTCGGACCGGAGCCGCAAGCCGTTTCCCTCGGCAAAGGCGCTGACATCCGATTTCTCGCCGATAATCGCCAAGCGGCAGGGTGCCTCGATCTCGGCCGTCAGGACCTGCACCATCGAAACCTTGCCGCGGTAGAAAGTGCTGATGATGTAGAGGTTGTTCTCGAGGTTGATGTCGGCCAGTTGTTTGCCGATCAGCGGGCTTTGGCGCGGCACGTCGACCTCGAACACGCTGGCGGTCAATCCGTAGACGCGCTGCAAGTATTCCGACAGCGCCTGCCCCGAGGACGCGTCGTAGACGTGACCCTTGCCGGGTAGCACCCAGCGCCCGAGCAGCAGAAAATAGCCGATGCCCGTCACGACCAATGCCAACCCCACGGGTGTTACGGAAAACAGGCTGAAAATCGGCATTTGACCGCCCTCGGGCAGGCCGCTGTTGGCGGTCAGGATCAGATCGTTGAGAAGGATCAGGGGCGACGAGCCGACCATGGTCATGGTTCCGCCGAGGATTGCGCAGAAACCCATCGGCATCAAAAGACGGCTGAGCGGTATACCCGTGCGCACCGAGATGCGGCTGACGACGGGAAGGAACAGCGCCGCCGCGCCGACATTCTGCAGGAAGCTGGAGATCACGCCGACGGTGCCCGAAACGATCGGCAGCACCCGGGCCTCGGTCGTTCCGCCGTGTTTCAGGATCGTCGCGGCGGCCTTGTTCATGATCCCCGTCTTGTCGAGCCCGGCGCCGACGATCATCACCGCGATGATGGAGATGACGGCGTTGGAGGCAAAGCCGTCGAACAGGCGACCGACATCGGCGATACGGTCGAGGCCGGGCAGGTAACTGAGGATGCCCAGCATCACCAGAACAAGGATGGCGGCAAGATCGATCCTGATGACTTCCGTGACGAAGAGCATCACGGTGAAGCCGAGCATCGCGACCACGACGCCCATTTCCAAAGTAAATGCCATCTGATCCATCGTGCATTCCCCTGCTCAACGGTCTGCAATACACCTCGTGATCACGCCGTTTCCCCCGCGTGGCCTGTCGGGACGGCATTCAATCCAGCAGCCCTGCTGCCTTGAGGCCGGAGAGGGACTTGTCGGCGAGTTCCTGCCGGCCGCCGGCAAGAATTCGAATTTGCGCCGCCAGATGCTGCGGTGTCATCGCTGGGTTGGCACGCAGGGCCCGCTTCATGGCCTGTTTTGCCTCGTCAATCCGCCCGAGTTGACCTAGCGCATTGGCGAGCGTGACCCATGCCCCCGAATAGCCCGGCTGTGCCTCTGTGCTCAGTCTGGCGAATTTGACGGCATCTTCGCGGCGATCCTCGCGTACACAAGCGTTGGCCTTGAAGTAGTGCCAGTAGGGAACCATCGGGTGGTTCGGCGCGGCGGCCAGGATTCGGTCGAGCACAGCCTGCCCCTCGCGCAGTTCCGCCTCGTCGCCGCCATAGGCAAGTGTTCGCCCCAGCCTGCCCCAGCCGTGGAAATCGAAGGGCGCGATTTCGACGGCTCGCCGAAGCGCTCTGACCGCTTTCTCGTGCTCGCCACAATTGCTCAATACGTTGCCTAAGGTTCGCAATACGGTCGGATCGTCCGCCGCCAACTCGGTGGCGCGCTCGACCGCGGCGAGGGCCTGCGCGCGATCTTCATCAGGGTGCTCGCTAAGCCCATTTATGACGCGCTGCATCAGTGTCGATGCCAGGCTGGCATGCGCGCCGGCATAAGCAGGGTCGATTTCAATCGCCTCGCGAGCCAATTGCAACGCGGTGTCCGTTGCCCCGCCATTGATCGGCAGATTTTGGGCTCTGGCCTTTTGTACAAGACCCCAGGCATCGAGGTTGTCGGTTGGGCGGAGCCTGGCCCGGCGCCACTCGTCGCGCAAGAATTCGCCGCCGAACGCAATGACGATGGATTCCGCTATTTCCTCCTGAACGGCAAACAGGTCGTCGAGTTGGCGTTGGTAGGTATCGGACCAGATCTGGGTCCGATCAGCGGCGTCGGAAAGCTCGGCGGTTACGCGAATTCGGTCACCCGCGCGGCGTACACTGCCGGTCAGGACATAGCGCAGGTGCAATTCGCGCACGACTTTCCACACGTCCTCTTTTCGACCGCCGTAAGCCAGCGTCGCCGGGCGGGATGCAACACGCAAATCGGGAACCCTGGAAAGCATGGAAATGATTTCCATCGAGATCCCATCGGCCAGATAGGCGTCATCGGGGTCGCGCGACAAACTGTCGAATGGAAACACCGCGATGGAACCTCGCGCCTCTTCGAGCCGGGGCGGCGCGGCTTGATCGGAAGGCGGACTGTTGGCCAGTGCCTGCTTGCTCGAAATTCGATAGACGTGGACCGGTTCCGCGATGTTCTTCACCGGGACTTGCCCCATATCGACGTGATCGAGGTCGAGCCGATTCTTGATCTGTTCAAAAACCGAGCGGGAGACACAGATTCCACCCGGTTCGGCCAGACTTTCGAGCCGCGCCGCCACATTGACCCCGTCGCCGTGGATGTCGCCACCCTCGAGGATCACGTCTCCGAGGTTGATACCGATGCGGAACCGCAGTGATGTGTCCCGCGTTTTCCCCAGTTCGCGTTCGCCGACGCCCTTTTGCCAGGCCACGGCGCACTCGACGGCCTCAACGACGCTTTGGAACTCCAGAAGCAGACCATCACCCATCAGTTTGACGATCCGGCCCCTGTGTTTGGCGATCAACGGCTCGAGGAGGCCTGTCCGGAGGGTCTTGAGACTCTCATGGGTTCCCAGCTCGTCCTTCCCCATGAGTCGGGAATAGCCGACGACATCAGCCGCAAGAATTGCCGTAAGCCGGCGTTCCATATCCATATCTCCCCTCATGTGAGAGTAGCCGAGCGGCGTGATAGAATCCACGTATTGCAGGAGCCTGTATGCCCGCAGTGGCGTCACCGGAGCCCAACGGAAAAGCTGCCGGTGAGACCAATTCAGGCCATGCGGTGGGCGGTGATCACAGGGGACGCGTTGCTTGCGGACGAAGCGAGTCCAAATGACAGTTCACACCGGCTGAAAGAGCTCGATCGGATTGCCGGAAGGGTCCTCGCAAAGGATCTGCGTTCCGCCTGGACCTTCCACCATCTCGTTGCGGAACTTGACCCCGCCCTGGCGCAGGTTCTTCACCAGGTCAGGCAGGCCTTCGACGGTGATGACGATCCGGCTCCAGCCACCGGGCGTGGGCTTGGCGCCGTCCGGCATGGGCTTCGACGCGGACGCCATGGGGCCGGCGATCCAAAGTTGAAGGTCTGCAAGCTGAAGTATCGCCATGGCCGGTCCATACTGCTGCTCAAGGCGAAAACCCAGGTGTGACGTATAGAAAATTATGGCTTCATCCACGTCGTCAACGATGTAGCGCACTTGGGCCATGTTCACGGCACCTCCAAAGTTATTGCCGCATAGTAGACCGGTCGTTTGAAAAAGACAGGCTTGGCGGTCCCGGTGACGCGAGCGGGCGCCGCTTGCCTTGTTTGTCGTTGATTTGAAGGCGCGGGAGCCGGCTCCTCCGCGCGCCGCGGAGCCTACTTCCCCGGCAGCGCGATCCGCCGCCCGATCCAGTCCGGCGGTAACTCCGTCGCTGCTGCCTGCAGCGTCGCCTGAATTTCCTCGGGAAAGGGCGCCGTGCGCCCGGCCGTGCTGTCGAAGTGCAGGGCCATGCATTCGAAGGTCGCCCGCTCGCTGCCGTCGACGGTCATGATGTGGGCGAAGTGCAGGCGCTTGGCGTCACTGCCGATGATCAGGCTGGAGATCTCCGTCACCGCCGGGGCGCGAACTTCCTGCAGGTAGCGCAGGTGGGTTTCCACGCTGTAGAGCGCGCCGCCGGTTTTCTCGAAGTATTCGACGCCGATGCCGAAATGGTCCTGCAGCTTCCAGGTGGCGTTGCTGAAAGGCACGAGGTAATAGGCTTCGTTTAGGTGGCCGTAGGCATCGAGCCAGGCGTCCTGCACCGGCTCCGCATGCAGGTTCAGCGGTGTCACGCGCCAGTCCGCGGCACCCGGCCTTCGATGGGGTAGGCCGGGTCGTTGTAGCCCGGCGTCGAGGGGTGGCCGATGGCCACCAGGCCGTCGACCAGGGCCTCGTCTTCGGCGGTGAAGTCGTATTCAAGGGCGGCCAGATAGTCTTGCCACTGCGCCAGGGTGCGCGGCCCGGCGATGGCGGCGGTGACCAGTTTGTTGTTGAGCAGCCAGTTGATGACGAAGTGAACGGCGCTACTGCCGCGGGCTTCCGCGTGGGCCTTGATGTCGCGCGCGATGACCAGGCTTTCGCGACGCCATTCCGTCTGCATCATGCGCGTGTCGTCGATGCCGGCGCGGGTCTCGGCCGGCGGCGGTGCGTCGGGATCGTATTTGCCGGTCAGGACGCCGCGCGCCAAGGGGCTGTAGGGCACCACTCCCAGGCCGTAGAAGTCGCAGGCCGGCAGGTGTTCGACCTCGGGCATGCGGTTCATGGCGTTGTAGTAGGGCTGGCTGACGACCGGGCCGGGGATGCCAAGCTCGCGGCAGAGGTGAGCAACTTCGGCGATGCGCCAGGAGCGGAAGTTGCTGATCCCGAAGTAGCGAATCTTGCCGGCGTGGAAGAGCTCGGCGATGGCGCCGATGGTTTCGGCGAGCGGCGTGCCGAGGTCTTCCTTGTGCAGATAGTAGATGTCGATGTAGTCGGTGCCGAGCCGGCGCAGCGAATTCTCCGCCGCTTCGACGATCCACTTGCGGCCCAGGCCCGTGCGGTTGGGGCCGTCACCGAGCTGATTTCCGGCCTTGGTCGCCAGCACCCACCAGTCGCGTTCGGACTTGAGGGCGGCGCCGGTGATCTCTTCCGAACGGCCGGCGTTATAGACGTCGGCGGTGTCGATGAAGTTGATGCCGGCCTCGCGTGCGGCGGCGATGATGGCATCGGCGTCGGCGGGCTCGGTCCGGCCGCCGAACATCATGGTGCCGAGGCAAAGCGGCGACACTTTCAGGCCGCTGCGGCCAAGTCTGCGATAGTTCATTTAAGGGGTCCTTCGTTAATGGCTGCCGCGTGCGGCACTCAACTCAAGGGGACCATGACG